>DATJUL010000275.1:0-4256 GCA_035502295.1 Allostellaceae bacterium
CGGCAGTATGGCCGCGGCGGGCGGGGCCGGTTCAGCGGTCGCGGTATCGATATCCGACGCCATAGAGCGTTTCGATCTGCGCGAACTCCGCATCGATCGCCTTGAATTTCTTGCGCAGGCGCTTGATGTGGCTGTCGATCGTGCGGTCATCGACGTAGATGTGTTCGCCGTACGCCGCGTCCATCAGCTGGTCGCGGTTCTTGACGTGGCCGGGCCGCTGCGCCAGCGATTTCAGGATCAGGAACTCGGTTACCGTCAGTTCCACCGGTTGGCCGCGCCAGGTGCACAGATGGCGCGCCGGGTCCAAACTCATCTGGCCGCGCGCGACGACCGGTTCGCTCTGGCCTTCGTCGCGCTCGCGCGCCAGTTCCCCGCGGCGGATCAGCGCGCGGATGCGTTCGATCAACAGACGCTGCGAAAACGGCTTCTTGATGTAGTCGTCGGCCCCCATGCGCAGGCCGAGCAGTTCGTCCACCTCGTCGTCTTTCGAGGTCAGGAAAATAACCGGGATGTGGCTCTGACGGCGCAACTGGCTGAGCAGCTCCATGCCGTCCATGCGCGGCATCTTTATGTCGAGCACGGCGAGATCGACCGGCTGCGCCGTCATCGCGCGCAGCGCTTCCGCCCCGTCGCTGTAGCAGCGGACGGCAAATCCTTCGGCCTCGAGCGCCATCGACACCGAGGTCAGGATATTGCGATCGTCATCCACAAGCGCGATCGTGCTGGTCACGGAATTCCCCCAGACGTTCGCCGCGCGGCCGGTCTCCGGCCGTGCGCTTTCTCTCCGCCTAGATAGGGCCGCGTGGCGGCAAACACAAAGGTGCTGGCCGGTTTGCCCGGCGATAAACGCGGATGTATGCTGCGGATCATACGACGGGCGGTGCGCGTGCGTGCCCGAAGGACGGTGTGCGATGGAACTGCCGACCGGCGGTGACGGGACGAGCGAACCGGCGACAGCGGCGCGGCGCCTCGTGCGCCGCTGCGGCCACGCCGCGCTCGCCACGAGCCTCGACGGCTGGCCGTATGTTTCGCTGGTTGCGGTGGCCTGCGCGCCCGACGCAACGCCGCTCCTGCTGCTGTCCGATCTGGCGCAACATACGAAAAACCTCGCCGCCGACCCGCGCGTCTCACTGCTGTTCGCCGAACCCGGCGCCCCGAGCGACCCGCTGGGCGATCCGCTGGCCGCCGCCCGCCTCAGCCTTCTCGGCCGCGCCGAGCGCGACGACGAACCGCGCCTCGCCGCCCGTTTCGCGGCGCGCCATCCGAGCGCCGGCCGTTACGCCGGTTTCGCCGATTTCCATGTCTACCGCGTTGTCATCGACCGCGGGCATCTGGTCGCCGGCTTCGGCCGCATTTCCTGGATTGCCGGCGAGGCGCTGCGGTCTTCCGGGGATGCCGCGGCCCTCGCCGCGGCCGAGGCGGACATCGTCGCGCACATGAATGCCGACCATGCCGACGCGCTGGCGCTTTATGCCGAGCGCCTCCTCGCCCGCGCCGGCGCGGGCTGGCGAATGACCGGCATCGATCCCGACGGGATCGATCTGCGGCGCGGAGACGAGTTCGTGCGCCTCGACTTCGCCGCCCCGGTGCTGTCGGCGGACGCCGCGCGCGAGGCGCTTGTCGCGCTCGTCGCGGCGGCCCGGCAGGCGCCGGCGCGCTGATCGTCGGCGCGATCGGCCGACCCCGGCGAGCGAGGGTGGAACAAATCATCGATCGCCAAGCCGCGCTCGGTGACGCGGCCGATATCCTGGCGCTGCTGATCGAGCTGGCGCCGGAAATCCCGCTCCAGGTCGATACGCTGGAGCGCGAGGAGGCACTCTACGCGCTGATCCGCACCTGCGCCCGCTCTGGCGAGTCGTGGGTGGCCTGCGACGCGGCCGGCCGCATCGTCGGCGTCGCGCTTGCCGAGCGCGCCGAGCGCGGCCGGCATTACGCCGAACACGAGGTGCTGGAATTGCGCTTTGCCGGCGCCGCTTCTTCGCGGCGCGACGCGGGCGTCGTCGAGCGGCTCGTCGAACGGGTGCTCGCCCGCCTGGTGCCGGTCGTCGCGACAATCAGCCCGCAGAACCGTTCGGGGCTGGCCCACGGCCTCGAACGGCTCGGCTTTCGCCCCGCTGGCGCGCCCGGCGGGGAACGGCATTACCGCTGGGAACCCGGCGGCGGCGCGCCGTGAACCGGTTGCGCATCCGATGCCCTCTGCCCAATTTGTTGCGGCGATGGTGCGCTTGCCGGCGCAATCCGTGCAGTTTATCTTTGGCCGCAAGAGGCGACGGCATGCCGCCTGCATGGCGTGCCCGGTGACGATGGAGGAAGGCTTGGACCAGGCGGACAACCCCGTGGCAGCGCGCGCGCCCCGCTTCGGCCTCGCGGAACAGGGCATGCATCATCTGCATCCGGTGCATTGGAACCTGACGGCGCCCCATCTTTATGAGCACGCGATGCGCCGGCGCGAGGGCGAGATCGGCCTCGGCGGCAGCTTCGTCGCCAACACCGGGCGCCATACCGGCCGCTCGCCAAGGGACAAGTACATCGTCAACGAACCCGGCACGAAGGATACGGTGTGGTGGGGCGACATCAACCAGCCGCTCCCGCCCGAGCGCTTCGCCAGTGTGGAGCAGCGGATGCTCGCCTATCTGCAGGGACGCGAGATTTTTGTGCAGGATCTGTATGCAGGCGCCGACCCCGACTACCGGCTGCCGGTGCGCGTCATCAGCCCCAGCGCCTGGCACAGCCTGTTCTCGCGCAACATGTTCATCCGCCCGCATCAGACCGAACTCGAGGACTTCGAGCCGGCCTTTACGATCCTCCACGCGCCGGAATTTCGCGCCATCCCCGAACGCGACGGCATCCGTTCGGAGACCTGCGTGCTGGTCAATTTCGCCGAGCGGCTCGTCTTGATCGGCGGCACGCGCTACGCCGGCGAGATCAAGAAATCCGTGTTCGGCTACCTCAATTTCGTGCTGCCGACAAAGGATGTGCTGCCGATGCATTGCTCGGCCAATGTCGGGCCGAACGGCGACTGCGCGATCTTTTTCGGCCTCAGCGGCACCGGCAAGACGACCTTGTCGGCCGACGCGTCGCGCACGCTGATCGGCGATGACGAGCACGGCTGGAGCCCCAAGGGCATCTTCAATTTCGAGGGCGGCTGCTACGCCAAGGTCATCAATCTGTCGCCGACCGCCGAACCGGAGATCTATGCGACGATCACCCGCTTCGGCACGGTGCTGGAAAACGTCGTGCTCGACCCGCTGAGCCGCATGCCCGATGTCGATGATGCGAGCCTCACCGAAAACACGCGCGCCTGCTATCCGCTCGACTTCATCCCGAACGCCGACGAGCATGGCCTCGCGCCGCATCCGAAAAATGTCGTCATGCTGACCTGCGACGCGTTCGGCGTCATGCCGCCGATCGCCAAACTGTCGGCCGAGCAGGCGATGTATCATTTCCTGTCGGGCTACACGGCGCAGGTCGCCGGCACCGAGGTCGGGCTCGGCAAGGAGCCGAAAGCGGTGTTTTCGACCTGCTTTGGTGCGCCGTTCATGCCGCGCCATCCGTCGGAATACGCCAAGATGCTCGGCGAGCGCATCGCCCGCTACAAATCCGACTGCTGGCTCGTCAACACCGGCTGGTCGGGCGGCGCCTACGGCGTCGGCAAACGCATGGCGATCGCGCACACCCGCGCGCTGTTGCGCGCCGCGCTCGACGGCAGCCTCGCGCAAGCGCCGATGCGGCAGGACCAGAATTTTGGGTTCCTGGTGCCCGAGAGCTGCGCCGACCTGCCGCCGACCGTGCTCGATCCGCGCGGCACCTGGCCGAACAAGATCGCCTACGACGAGACGGTGCGCAGCCTGCGCGGCAATTTCGAACGCAATTTCAGCGAATTCGAGCCGTTCGTCGACAGCGACGTAAAGCGCGCCGCGATCCGCGCCGCGGCGTAGGTCACGGGAAGCCCGGTCGGGAACGGGAGTTTCCGGCCTGCAGCGGCCCCGCTAGTTCGGCGTGAAGCGCTTCGACAGCATCGCGTGGATGCCCTTGTTGCCGTCGACCAATTGCGTGACGCGCAGATCGACCGCGAGCGAGGCGAACATGTAAGCGTCGTCGCGGGCCAGACCCATCCGTTCGCCGATCAGGTCGAGCATCGCCCGCAGCGCGTCCTTCGCCGCGTCGTCCAAATCTTCGTTGAACGCCATCGTGATGTGATGTGTCGGCGTCTCGGCCCGCGGCAAGCGGAAATGCAAATCCTTGCGCACGGTCAG
>DATJUL010000276.1:0-19091 GCA_035502295.1 Allostellaceae bacterium
ATGCCGCGGCACTGCAGACGCGGGCCCGCCGCGACGGCGACGATTACGTGCTGAACGGGTCGAAGGCGTTCATCTCGGGCGGCGGCCGCAGCGACCTCTACGTGACGATGGTGCGCACCGGCGAGGGCGGCGCCAAGGGCATCTCGTGTCTGGTGATCGAAAACGGCGCGCCAGGCCTGTCCTTCGGCAAGCCGGAGCGAAAGCTCGGCTGGCACTCGCAACCCACCGCGATGGTCAATTTCGCGGATTGCCGGGTGCCGGTGGCGAACCGGCTCGGCGCCGAGGGCGACGGCTTCGCGATCGCGATGATGGGGCTGGACGGCGGCCGGCTCAATATCGGCGCCTGTTCATTGGGCGGCGCGCGGGCATGCTGGGAGGCGGCGCGGGATTACATGCTGGAGCGCCGCCAGTTCGGGCAGCGCCTCGCCGATTTCCAGGTATTGCAATTTGCCCTGGCGGACATGGCGACGGAACTTGACGCCGCGCGCCTGATGCTGCGCCGCGCCGCCCAGAGCCTCGACAAGGGCGATCCGGACGCGACCTTGCATTGCGCGATGGCGAAGCGGCTCGCGACTGACGCCGGCTTCCGCGTCTGCAACGAGGCCCTGCAATTGCACGGCGGCTACGGCTATCTGAAGGACTTCGGCATCGAGCGCTACCTGCGCGACGTGCGCGTCCACCAGATCCTCGAAGGCACCAACGAGATCATGCGCCTCATCATCGCCCGCCGCTTGCTGCGCCAATGATCCGATCCCGTCTTCGTAGGGTGGGCTGGCCCCGGCCTTCGCCCACAGGCGCTGACATAAGTTGGGCATGGCTTGGTAGAGCCGTCGTCGCGGCGGCTCGCACAGGCGTCGCGTGAGGCGCTTGCGGACGCGTCTGTGTCGGTCGCTGCTGGACGGGCGAAATCAAGCGGCGGTCGCGCGCATCTTCTTCGCGATATCGACGAGCGTCTTGACCGCCGCGCAGGACTTGTCGAACGCCGCCTGCTCGTCACGATTGAGCTGTATTTCGACGATGCGCTCGATGCCGCCCGCGCCGATCACGACCGGCACGCCGACATAAAGATCGCGGACGCCATATTGGCCGGTCAGCCACGCGGCACACGGCAGGACGCGTTTCTTGTCGCGCAGATAGGCTTCGGCCATCGCGATCGCGGCGCTGGCCGGCGCATAGAAGGCCGAGCCGGTCTTCAGGAAATTGACGATTTCGGCGCCGCCGTCGCGGGTACGCTGCACGATCCGGTCGAGCCGTTCCTGCGTCGTCCAGCCCATCTTGACGAGATCGGGCAAGGGGATGCCGGCGACGGTCGAATAGCGGGGGAGCGGCACCATCGTGTCGCCGTGGCCGCCCAGCACAAACGCGGTCACATCCTCGACCGACACCCCGAATTCCTGCGCCAGGAAATAGCGGAAGCGGGCGCCGTCCAGGACTCCGGCCATGCCGACGACGCGATTGGCCGGAAAGCCGGTGGCCTCCTTCATGACCCACACCATCGCGTCCAACGGATTGGTGATCGTGATGACGAAGGCGTCGGGAGCGTTCTCTTTGATCGCGGCGCCGACCTCGCCGACCACTTTGGTGTTGATGCCGATGAGGTCGTCGCGGCTCATGCCGGGCTTGCGCGGCACGCCGGCCGTCACGATGACGACATCGGCGCCGCTGATCGCCCTGTAATCGTTGGCGCCGGCGATCTCTGCGTCATAGCCCTCGACCCCGGACCCTTGCACGATGTCGAGCGCCTTCCCCTGCGGCACGCCGTCGACGATGTCGAACAGCACGACATCGCCCAGTTCCTTGAGGCCGGCGAGCAGCGCCAATGTGCCGCCGATCTGGCCGGCGCCGATCAGCGCGATCTTGTTGCGTGCCATGATATTCCTCGCCCGGGCTGTCAGCGCGTCGCGCCCGCCTCTTACCGCGATTGCCCAGGCCAGGCAAGGCGCCAGGGATCGGACGGGTCGGCCGCCGCGCGTCAGGCGGCGCCGGGGCCGTCGATCGCCGCGATGCGGCGGTCTTCGATCCGGGCCGCTTCCGCCTCGAGATCCTCGGCGGTGCGCAGGCGCGAGTCCCAAATGGCGGTATTGGCCGTGCGCTCGGCGAACGCGCGATACCAACCTGCCAGTTCGCGCAACCGCTGTGCTTCGCTCATCGATCGTCCCCTCGGTTTGCGATTGCCGAAACCCTGGGCAATCGCCGGCAAACTGAAACTGATTTAGGTCAACTGATCGTTAATTTCGTGCCGGGCGACAACCGGGCCACGATAGTGATATTGGCCTCGCCCCATCGGCGCGGCGCTCGCTTTGCGCCGCGGCAGCGAACCGGTGCGGGACGGAGGCTGACCCCATCGCGATGAGCCGGCGCATCTATTTTGACGGGCTCAACCTGTCGCTCGAACACGGCACCGGCATCGCGACCTACGCGCGCCTGTTGGCGCGGCTCGTGCGCGACCTCGGCTACGATGTCGGTGTCGTCTACAGCGCGCGCAGCCGGCCGTCGGTCGACCCGCTGCTGCGGGAGATCGCCTTTTTCGATCAACCCGGCGCCGCCGGGGTTGGCCCTTTCCGCAGCTTTTACCATCACGCCGTCGATCAACTCACGACCTTCCGCAACATAACCCCAAAACCGGTAATGCTCAGCGGCGCGATCATCACCGAGCATTACCAATCGCTGCTGCCGTTACGCGATGAAATTTTTGTCGCTCGCAATCTTTTCAGCAATGCGCGGACGCTGTTCAAGTGGAGCGGACGGTTCGCCGAGCTGAAATTCGCGGCGCGCCCCGACATCATGCATTGCACCTACCAGTTGCCAATACGCGCCCGAGGGGCGTGCAACATCTATACCATTCACGACCTGGTGCCGTTGCGGCTGCCGTTTGCGACCCTCGACAACAAGCGGCAGACCTATCGGCTGCTGTGCAGGATTGCGGCCGAGGCGGATCATATCGTCACCGTTTCGGAGCAGTCGCGGCGCGACATCATCAAGTTGCTGCGGGTCGGGCCCGACCGCGTCACCAACACCTACGAGGCGGTGGAATTTCCGCGCGAATATATCGAGCGGCCGGATGCGTTGGTGGCGGAGCAGATCGAGGCGGCGCTGCAGCTGGAACGCGATGGCTATCTGCTGTTCTTTGGCGCCTTCGAGCCGAAAAAAAATGTCGCGCGGCTGATCGATGCCTATCTCCTGTCGGCGGTCGACGTCCCGCTCGTCATCACCGGCCCGCCGGGCTGGGGCACCGAAGGGGAAGCCGCATTGCTCCGGCAGTTGGCCGACGAGGAGCGCTCGGGCGGCCGCCGCCGACGTCGCTTCCATCGCCTCGAATATGTCAGCCGCTCGATGCTGGCGACGCTGATCCGCGGCGCGCGCGCCGTGCTGTTCCCGTCGCTCTACGAGGGGTTCGGCCTGCCCGTGCTGGAGGCGATGCTGCTCGGTACGCCGGTTGTCACCTCGCGCACATCGGCATTGCCCGAGGTTGCCGGCGATGCGGCGCTGTTTGTCGATCCCTACGACACCGAGGACATCGCGCGGGCGATCAAAACCATTGCCGCGGACGCCGACCTGCGACGGGAGCTGGTGCGGCGCGGCCGCGTCCAGGCGGAATTGTTTTCGGTTGACCGCTATCGCGAACGCGTAGCGGCGCTCTACCAGCGGCTGGTCTGACCCTCCTTGCCATTCGCGCTAAGCAGCTTAGGCTGCGCGCCGGGTTCTCTGCTGCTGCGGCAGCGCGCGAAGGAGGCGGGATGGACGGCATACGGGTGGTCGCCTTCGACACCGGCGGCACGATCCTCGACTGGCACGCCGGCCTCGTCGCCGCGCTCGCCGAATGCGGCGCCCGGCGCGGCATCGCGCATGACTGGCGGGACTTCGCCAACGAATACCGGCGGCGCGCGCTGCGCCGCATGGTCGGCACGGTGGCGCCCGCGTTCAACATCGACGACGTGCACCGCGACGTGCTCGACGAATTGCTGCGCGAGCGCGGGATCGGCGCGTTCGACGCCGACGATCGCCGGCTGATCGAGGCGCGTTGGCACGCGCTCGACGCGTGGCCCGACTTCGTGCCGGCGCTCGGCCGGCTGCGGCAGCGCTACGTCTGCGTTTCGTTCACGATCCTCAGCCTGTCCCTGGTCATCGACGTGTCGCGGCGCAACGGCATCCTGTGGGACGCGGTCATTTCCTGCGAGATGATGCGCGTCTACAAGACGCAGCCCGACGCCTATCGGCTCGCCGCCAAGCTGCTTGCCGCGGCACCCGGCGACATCCTGATGGTGGCCTGCCACAATTTCGATCTCGACGCCGCCCGCATCCAAGGCTACCGCACCGCCTTTATCCGCCGGCCCGACGAATGGGGGCCGGGCGGACCGCCCGACCCGGTGCCGAACCCGGCCTGCGATCTCGTATGCGACGGCTTTGCCGAATTGGCCGAGCGCCTCGGCGCCTGAAAGGGTTGCCTCGCACTGTTCGCCAAACCGAAGAGGGAGAAGCAGCGTGACGATCACGATGTACGACTTGGCCGGCGAAGAGACCCAGCGCCGCTTCAGCCCGTTCTGCTGGCGCGCCCGCATGGCGCTCGCGCACAAGGGGCTCGATGTCGAGACCGTACCCTGGCGCTTTACCGAAAAAGACAAACTGCCGACACCCAATGACGGCCGCGTGCCGGTCATTGTCGATGGCGGCCGGGTCGTGCACGATTCGATCGCGATCGCGGACTATCTCGAACGGCAATATCCCGACCGGCCCTCGCTGTTCGGCGGGCCGGCCGGCCGCGTGCTGACCCGCTTTGTGCAGAACTGGGCCGAGACGGTCGTGCATGGCGGCCTCGTCCCCCTCGTCGTGCTCGACATCTGGCGGCATGCGGCGCCGCAGGACCGCGATTATTTCCGCCGCTCGCGCGAGGGGCGGTTTCAGGCGAGCCTCGAAGAGGTCGCGCGCGATCGCGAGGCGCGCCTGCCGGTGTTTCGCGCCAGCCTCGATCCGCTGCGCCGCACCGTCGAGCGGCAGGATTTTGTCGCGGGCGATGCACCGGCCTATGCCGATTATGTCGTGTTCGGCGCCTTCCAGTGGGCGCGCTCGATCAGCGATTTCGAGGTGCTGGCCGAGGACGACCCGGTGCGGGCGTGGCGCGGCCGCATGCTCGACCGGTTCGACGGTTTGGCGCGCCGCGCCCCGGCCTACGGGGGCTGAGGGTGGACGAGACCGTCGCGATCGCGACCGTCGCGCTGATCGTGCACATCCTGGCGGCGGTCGTTTGGGTCGGCGGCATGTTTTTCGCGCTGATCGTGCTGCGGCCGGCGACCGGAGCGCTTGACGCCGCGCCGAGGCTCCAGCTGTGGGGCCGCGTGCTGGAGCGGTTTTTTGCCTGGGTCATCGCCGCGATCGTGCTGCTGCTGATCAGCGGCTACGGCATGGTGTTGGGCGTGTTCGGCGGGTTTGCCGATGTCGGCCTGCACATTCAGATCATGCAGGGCACCGGCATATTGATGATACTGCTGTTCTTGCACCTTTATTTTGCGCCCTGGCGGCGCTTTCGAGCGGCACTGACGCGCCAGGACCATGCGGTGGCGGCGCGCCAGCTCAACCAGATCCGCTGGATCGTGACGCTGAACCTGGTGCTCGGCCTGATCACCGTCGCCGTCGGCGGCAGCGGGCGCTATTGGGGATGAGGTCGCTTCCCGCTCGCGGGGGTCATTCTCGCTGCAGGCTCATCAGCACGGCGGCGGCGAGCAGCACGCCCAACGCCTCCATGCCCAGCGCAATCTGGCCGAGCATCATGCTGAGCAAGGTACAGACGACGGTCGTGGCTCCGATCAGCAAGGGCATGGCGGCGATCCGGGGTTGACGGGGACCGGGAAGCAGCGGTGTAACGGCGGAGCGGCGCCGTTTATTCCCCGGGAAAGAAGAGACCCATGCCGGTACTTTTTGTCGCACGCAGCGCGCGGCTGGCGCGCTGGGCGTCGGATGTCGGGTTCGGCCGGAACATCTACAAGGTCGGGATTGCCGCCGCGGATCCGAAGGCGCTCGCCGCGCAAGGCTGGGCCGGCGAGGACGATTGGAAGGTCGTCGGCAAAGAACCGGTCGACGGGCTGGGCGAGGCGGACGCGCTCGACAGGCTGCTGCGCCGGGAGAAGGCGATCGACCCCAATCTCTATCCGAAGCTCAAGGGCGCGCTCGGCATCTTTCGCGTCGCCGCCGAGCATGTCGAGAACCACATCATCGTCTCGCGCGCGCTGGCCGGCGCCGGCGACCGCGCCGACCTCAAGCTGAAGCCGGCCGACTTTGCCGCCTACCTGATCCACAATGCGCGGCGCTGATCGACGCACCGGTGCGGTGCGTTGACGGGCGATCTCGCGCGGAGAATAAACGACCTGATATCTGGTCAGGAGGGCCAATGCGACGGATCAATTTGGCCGAGGCCAAGGCGCGCCTCAGTGAACTTGTCGATGAGGCGGCCAGCGGCCACGCGGTTTGCATCATGCGGCGGGGCAAGCCTGTTGCCCGGATTGTCGCGGCTGAGGAGCCGCGGAAACCCGTCGATGTGGCGGCGTTGCGCGAGTTGACCGACAGCATGCCCCGCCAAGCGGAGTCGGCAGCCGATTTCGTTCGGCGGATGCGGGACGACGAACGCTATTGATGCTGTATCTCGATACCTCGTTGCTGGTGGCCGCGCTTACCAATGAAGCCAGCACATCGCGAGTGCAGGATTGGTTAGGCCGGCAGGCAGCCGGTGACCTTGGCATCAGCGATTGGGTGGTGACCGAGTTTTCGGCGGCACTCGCGGTCAAGTTGCGCACCGGGCAAATTACCGCCGGCAATCGCGCCGATGTCCTCGCAAATTTTACCCGAATGATGACAGAAAGCTTTCTTGTTGTGCCGGTATTGAGCCGTCATTTTCGCGCGGCCGCGCGCCTCACCGATCAGCACGGTTTGGGCTTGCGCGCCGGCGATGCGTTGCACCTTGCGATCTGCGCCGATCATGCGGCAACGTTGTGCACCCTCGATCGCCGGCTTGGTCAAGCGGGGGATGCGGTTAGCGTGCTGACGACATCGCCATGAAGGCGACAGAGGCGGGCATCGCACCGCCCAGGCGCCGTTTTCGGTTCGAGGCCGGCTGGCTCGCCTCGCTGCGGGTGTATCGCCAGCCGCGGCTCGTCGCGATCCTGCTGATGGGGTTCTCCAGCGGGCTGCCGCTGGCACTGACCTTCGGCACGCTGTCCTACCGGCTCGCCGAGGACCGCGTCTCGCTGGCGGCGATCGGCGCTTTCGGACTCGTGCGCACCTCCTACAGCCTCAAATTCCTGTGGGCGCCGCTGCTCGACCGGCTGGCCGTGCCGCTGTTGACCACGCGGCTCGGTCGGCGCCGCAGCTGGGCGCTGACGATCCAGCTTCTGCTCGCGGCGGCGATCGCCGTACTCGGCCTTACCGACCCGCGCGATGATGCGGCGGCGACCGCGCTTGCGGCGGTCGTCGTCGCGTTTTTGTCGGCGAGCCAGGACATCGTCATCGACGCCTACCGCATCGAACTCTTGCTGCCCGAGGAGCAGGGCGCCGGCGCGGCGGCGACGCAATGGGGCTACCGCTTCGGCATGCTGGCCTCGGGCGCCGGCGCGCTTTACGCGGCAGCCTTCGGCGGCTGGCGGTTCTCCTACCTCGTGATGGCGGGGTTGATGGCGGTCGGCATGGCGACCGTGTGGTTGACGCCGGAGCCCGACGTCGTCGCCGCGCCGCCGTCGCCCGGCGAAAGCACCGCGGAGCGCCTCGGCGACTGGCTCGGCCGCGCCGTCGTCGCGCCGTTCCGCGATCTCGCGGTGCGCAACGGCGCCGCGCAATTCGTCGCGATCCTCGTCTTCATCGTGCTCTACAAATTCGGCGACGCGCTGGCCGGCTCGATGGCCAACCCGCTCTACGTCTTCCTCCATTTCACCAAGGTGGAAGTCGCGACGATCTCGAAGGTCTACGGCGTCGTGGCGACCTTGGCCGGTGTCGCGCTCGGCGGCATGTTGTGCGCCCGGTTCGGCGTCTTTCGCACGCTGCTCGTGTGCGGCGCGCTGCAGGCCGCCTCAAACCTGATGTATGCGGTGCAGGTGTGGGCCGGCCACAGCGTCGGGGTGCTGGCGGTGACGATCGGCGGCGAGAACCTGACCGGCGGCATGGCCTCGGCCGCCTTTGTCGCCTACCTGTCGAACCTGTGCAACCGCGATTTCACAGCGACGCAATACGCGCTCTTGTCGTCGCTCGCGACGGTCGGCCTCAATGTCCTGGCGGCCTCGGGCGGCGCGCTCGCCGAGGCGCTCGGGTGGACCCGGTTTTTCGTGCTGACCACACTGTTCTGCCTGCCGAGCCTCGGACTCCTCTGCTGGATCATGCGGCGGCCGACGGGCGCCGCAGTTCAGCCATAAGAAAACAGGCGGTCGCGGTGGCGCTTCAGCCACGCGCGGGGGACGACCGTATCGGGCACCAGCGTCCGCACCAATCGCCAGAAACGCGGCCCGTGGTTCATCTCGACGAGATGCGCCACCTCGTGCGCGACGACGTAATCGATGACCGGCTCGGGCGCCATGACGAGCCGCCAGCTGAACGACAAGGCGCCGCTCGCGGAGCAGCTGCCCCGGCGGCTTTTGGTGTCGCGAACCGTGACCCGGGTGACCCGCCGGTCGATGCGGGCGGCGAAATCGCCCGTCCGTCGCGCCAGCTCGCGCGCCGCCAATCGCGCAAGGTGATCCTTCACCCGGCGCGGCAGATGCGCCGGATCGCCCTTGACGCGAATTTCGCCGTCGGCGATCACGACCGGCGGCGCGGTGGGGCTCACTTCGCGGCGGATCACATGCGATACGCCCAGCACCGGCACGGCAGCGCCAGCGGCGAACGGCACCGCCATTGGAAGCGTGGCGAGGCGTGCCGCGATCCAGCCGCGCTGCGCGTCGAGGAAGTTGAGGCCGTGCGCCAGCGCGATGCCGCGCGGCAGCACCAGTTCGACCTGCCGCGCCGCGGCATCGATGCGCAGCGCGACGCGGCGGGCGCGCGGATTGACGCGAATCGCCACCGGCGCGCCGACCTCCAGCGCCGCCACCCGCCGTTCCGCGTCGGCCAGGAAGGCGGCCGCTCTCGCCCCGCTGCGCAGCACCGGTTTCGTCGCTCCCTGCCATCGAACGACAGAGCTTCCCTCCCCGGCTGCCGCGTGGCAAGCAGCCGCGCCGGTGGCCGCGCGCGAGCAGCCCTCAATACCCCAGCGTCTTGTCGATCTCCTGCAACAGGCCGCCGCCCGATTCGAGGCTGCGGATGTTCTTTCTGATCTCGGTCACCAATTGCAGCACGGTCGGCCGCCGCGCGACATGCGGCATGACCGTGACCTTCGGATGCAGCCAGAGCGGGCTTTCGGGCGGCAGCGGCTCGGGCCACAAGGCATCGAGCGCGGCATAGGACAATTGCCCGGAATCAAGCGCGGCAACGAGATCGGCCGCGACGACATGCCGACCGCGCCCGACATTCACCAGCATCGCGCCCTTGGGCATCATCGCAAACGTGCGCGACGAGAAGATGCCGTCGGTCTCGCGGGTCAGCGGCAGCAGACAGACCGCGATATCGGTCTGATTGAGGAAGCGCTCGAGCTGATCCCAACCGTGAAAAATCGGGATTTCCAGTTCCTCGCGCGGGTTGCGCACCCAAGCCGACACCGGAAATCCCAGCGATTGCAGCACCAGCGCCGGCGCCTTCGCCATCAACCCGAGGCCGAGAAAGCCGATGCGCCGCTCCTCCGGCCGCACGATGCGCACGCGCCGCCATTCGCGCCGCTGTTGCGCCGCCGCGTAGCCGGGCATGTCGCGATGCAGCCGCAAGACATGCATGACGACGTATTCGGTCATCATCGGGTCGCCACCGGGCGGCTCGATCTTGCCGAGCGGCGCCTGCGGCAGTCGCGGGTCATCGACGAATTCCTCGACCCCGGCCGAGCGGCTGAACATCGCCTTCAACTTCGGGAAATGCGGCAGCTTGGAAAAATCGGTCCGCATGAACGCGAGATATTCGATGTCGGCCGGATCGCCCGCTTCGGGCCACAGGCGCACCTCCATTTCCGGCATCTCCGCCCGCAAGATGTCGCGCCAGAGCTGGGCGTTGCCGATGTACTTCTCGATATCGACCAGCAGCAGTGCCATGTTCTCTCCTCAATGTGCCGCCGCCGGCGCGGCACAGCCGCTTGAAGGCAGCGCCGCTGGGCGGCAGGATCGCGGGCTGCGGCATCTTTGATGGCTCCGCCGGCGCTTGGCAATAGAGCGGGAGCGGACGATGGATGGCGATCCGGCGCGGCGCGCTGCGGCCTGAACGGAAGGCAAAACCATGGTCATGCGCATTCTCACCGAGCCGATCGTCCGCGCCGCGCTCATCGAAGATCTCGGCCGTGCCGGCGACATCACGAGCGAGGCGGTCGTCCCGGCCGACGCCACGATCGACGCGGTCATCGCGGCGCGCCAGCCCGGCATCGTCGCCGGCCTCGACGCGGCGCTCTTGGCCTTCAAACTGCTCGATCCCGGCCTCGTCATCGAAATCCTGGCGGCGGACGGCAGCGCCGTCGCGCGCGGCCAGCAGGTCGCGCGCATCGCCGGCCGGGCGCGGCCGGTGCTGGCGGCCGAGCGGACGGCGCTCAATTTCGTCTCGCGGCTCTCCGGCGTCGCGACGGCGACCCGCGCATTGGTCGATGCGATCCGCGGCCATAAGGCCAGGATCGTCTGCACCCGCAAGACGACGCCGGGGCTGCGCATTCTCGAAAAGGAGGCGGTGCGGCTGGGCGGCGGCGCCAACCACCGCTTCGGCCTCGATGATGCGATGCTGATCAAGGACAACCATATCGCGCTGGCGGGCGGCGTGGCCGAGGCATTGCGGCGCGCCCGCGCCCATGCCGGCCATCTCGTCAAGATCGAGCTCGAGGTCGATACGCTGGATCAGCTGGCCGAAGCGCTCGCAGTCGGCGTCGATGCGGTGCTGCTCGACAACATGGACCCGCCAACGCTGCGCCGCGCCGTAGAAATGGTCGCCGGCCGCGCCGTCACTGAAGCCTCCGGCCGCATCACCCGCGACACGGCGCCCGAGATCGCCGCCGCCGGGGTCGATCTGATCTCGTCCGGCTGGATCACCCATTCGGCGCCGATCCTCGATCTCGGCCTCGACATCGCGTAGCGGCGGCCTATGTCATTGGCGCGCGGATGCGCTATCGTGCGCGCAAGCGCGATGCGGAGGATGTGATGGACGGCTTGCCAATGGTGGACGCGAAGGGCGTCGTCGCCCCGCTCACTTTCATGGCGCCGATGGCGGAAAAGCCGTTCTCGTACAATTACGAGCCGCCGCCTGGCACGGTATTGCGCAACGCAAGGCCGGAAACCCATCGGGTCCGGATCATCGACGGCCGCCCGTTTGCCGACGAACTGTCGCTCGACCGCGAGGGCTTTGTGCTGCTGCGCCGCCCGACCGCGGCCAGGAGCCTTTACGACGACGACGAGATCACCCGCGTCTATTATCCGGAATGCGAGCGGCTCATCGCCGCGGCGACCGGGGCGGCGCGCGTCATCGCGTTCGACCACATCGTGCGCAACGCGGCGCTGTCGGCCGCAGGCAACCAGATCAAGCAGCCAGCGGCGCGCGTCCACAACGATTATACCGCGTGGTCGGCGCCACAGCGGGTGCGCGACCTGATGGGCGCCGAAGCCGAGAAACTGCTGCGGCACCGTTATGCCGAGATCAATTTGTGGCGGCCGATCCGCGGGCCGCTCTTGGCCTCGCCGCTCGCGCTGTGCGACGCGCAGACCCTGACGCAAGAAAACCTGATCGCCTCCGACCTCCTCTATCCCGACCGCAAGGGCGAAATCTACAGCGTCACCTACAACCCGGCGCAGCGCTGGTTTTATTTCCCGAAGATGCAGGCCGACGAAGTCGTGCTGATCCGCTGTTTCGACTCGGCGCAAGCCGGCGCCGCGCGCTTTTCGGCGCACGGCGCCTTCGACGACCCCACAACGCCGCCCGACGCCCCGCCGCGCGAAAGCATCGAACTCCGCGCGCTCGTGTTCTTCAACGACTGAATGCCCGATCGTTAATAAGACGGCTGAAGAAGCACCCTATGCGGCAGACGTGCGTGCGCTGGCGTCTACGATGGGCACAATAGGTAGACAGGAGCTCAAACCTAATCTGGGAAAATTCGGCCGTTCCTCAACCGGCATTGTCAGTCGTATTTTCTTCCCGGTCTCAATCCGTGAATTCGTGAACGAGATCGAGGCTCACACATTGCTCATGAGCACGAACGGTCAGAATTCGCCGCTGCGGTAGGCGTCGTCGAGACGCTTTTTGTCCTCGTCCGACGGTTCGTCCCACGCCTCCCCGCGGCGGCGCAGCGCGCCGGTGAAATTCGGCTTGCGCTTCTCGTTGAAGGCGCGGCGGCCCTCTTCGCCGTCGGTCGTCACCTCGATCAACAGGTCGTTGATCAGGGTCTGCACGTGCCACGCCTGGTCGGTCGGCAGATCGCCGAAGCGCACGACGAATTCCTTCATCATGCGCAGCGCGACGGGCGGCATCTCGACGATGTGGCGCGCGATCGCCTCGGCCCGCGGCATCAGCTCCTCATGCGGCACGACCTCGTTGACGAGGCCGATGCGCAGCGCCTCGTCGGCATCGACCGGATCGTCGGTCAACAGCATCTTCATCGCATCGATATAGCGCAGCTGCTTGACGAGGAGGCTGGCGCCCGGCCCATGCCCCAGCCACCCCTGGGTCGTCAGCGCGAATTTGAACCGCGCATGCTCGCGGCTGGCAATGCGGATGTCGGTCGAGGCGAGCAGCAGGTAGAGCCCGGCCCCCGCCGCCCAGCCGTTGACCGCGGCGATGACCGGCTTCCAGACGCGCGGATAATGATCGCCCATGCGGCCGTCGACGCCGGTCTTCTGGCCGTGCACGGTGCCGGCGAGCGGCCAGAACATGCGCTGGGTGCGGAGGTATTCGCGCTCCTCCTCGGTGATGTTCTGGCGCGGCGCCAGATTGTGCCCGCCGCAGAAATGCCGCTCGCCCTTGCCGGTGACGATCGCGCAGCGGATGGCGCGGTCCTCCCACAGGTCGGCCCACGCCGCCGCAATGGCGTCCGAGGTCGGCTTGTCGAGAATATTCGCCTTTTCGGGGTTGCTCAGCGTGATGTAGGCGACACCGTCGCGCTTCTCGTAGTCGATCGCCAACTGGTGCCTCCCGCCGGGTCGGATTTGTGCCTTCCGACCTTACCGCCCGGCAGCGCCGGCCGGAAGGCGAAGTTGGCGACGCCGCCCGCGAGCGACCCGGCCTGCCGGTCGAGCCATATCGTGGTCAGGCGGGCGACCGCCGCACCGTCGAGACCGGCGGCGCGCCAGCGGTTGCGCAATGCGGCGACGCGTTCGAGCCGCGCCCTCCATTCCGGGCCGAAGGACGCTTCGATGCGCCGGCGGATCAGCGCCGCGAGCGCGGGGCTCTTGCCGCCGGTCGAAACCGCGAGGGTCAGATCGCCGCGCCGCACCACCGCGGGGGAATGAAAATCGCTGCCGGCGATATCGTCTTCAACGTTCAGTAAGACGCCGGCGCGGTTGGCGATCTGCCGCAGCCGGCACAAAGCGGGCTCGCCGACCGCGGCGAGAAAGACCAGCTGCACCCCGGCGATTTCTTCAGCGATCGGTAATCGCGATCGCAGCCGACCGCCTGCAGCCTCGACCAGCTCCGGGCTGGCTGCCTCCGCATAGACCGCGACGTGCCTCGCGCCGGCCTCGTCGAGCAGCGCGAGGCGGCGGCGGGCCGCTTCGCCGTTGCCGACCAGCGCGATCTGCACGCGCGCGGCATCGATCGTAATCGGCAACATCACGCCGCACCTTTCTGCGTCCCGGCAAGCGCCCGGAGCATCCTATCGCGGCCGAGGCGATGACAGAAGTCGCCGAATCCTTCGCCACCGAGGCGCGCCGTGGCGAACAGCGCGAACAGCGGGTCGAGGGCGTCGGCGATGCCGGCGATATCCAGCCGCTCGGCAATTGCCGCATTAAGGCGGGTGCCCGCGAAATCGCCGCCGACATAGAGCGAATAGAAGCCGGGCACGCGGCCGACAATGCCGATATCGCCGCTGTAGGGCCGGGCGCAGCCGTTCGGACAGCCGGTGATGCGGACGCTGAGGCGCTCGCGCTCCAGCCCCCATCGCTTCAGCCGCTCGGCGATCGCGCCGACGATGTCGTCGCGCACGCGCTCGGCCTCGGTCAGGGCCAGCCCGCAGGTCGGCAGCGCCGGACAGGCCAAAGCCCAGCGTTCGACCGGCAGTAATTCGTCGGCGAGACGCACGCCGTGGTCGCGCAGCAAGGCCGTGATCGCCGGCCGGTCGTCGGGCGCGATGTTGCTGAGGATGAGGTCCTGGCTCGGCATCAGGATCGGGTCGGCGGCGAAGCGGCCGACAATCTCGCGCAATGCGGTCCGCAGCCGCGAATTCCCGTCATCGACGATGCGGCCGCTGGCGACCGGCAGGCCGAGATAAAAGCGCCCGTCGCCCTGGTCGTGCCAGCCGAGATGGTCCGGCACCTGGAACGCCGCCATCGGCCGGCACGGCGCCAACGGCTTCCCGAGGTCGGCCGACAGACGCTCGCGCGCCCAGTCTTCGCCCTTCTCGGCGATGACGTATTTGAGGCGGGCATGGCGGCGGTTGCCGCGGTCGCCCCAGTCGCGATGCAGCCGCACAACCGCGGCCGCTGCATCGAACAGGTCGCCGGGTTCAACAAACGCGACCGGGGTTGCGAGGCGCGGATAGGTTTCCGGCTTGTTGTGCGTCATCCCGTGGCCGCCGCCGAGCAGGAAATTGTAACCGACGAGCCGCTCGCCCTCGAACAGCGCGACGATCGCCAGGTCGTTCGTCAGGACATCGATCGTGTTGTCTTCGGGGACGGCCAGTCCGACCTTGAATTTGCGCGGCAGGTATCGCTCGCCGTAGAGCGGGTCGGGCACCTCCTCCGCTGGCGTCACCTTTTCGCCGTCGAGCCAGATCTCGTGGTAAGCGCCGGTCTGCGGCAACAGATCGGTGGACAGGCGGCGGGCATCCGCGTCGAGCTGTTGGTGTACGGCATCGCGGATCGGTGCCGGCACCGTCGTCACGGTGCGCACGACATCGCCGCAGGCACCGAGCGTCGTCAACAGCGCCTGGTTGAGTTCGGCGATCGCCGATTTCAATCCCGGCTTCACGACCCCGTGAAACTGGATGCTCTGGCGCGTCGTGATGCGCAGCGAGCCGTTGGCACAGCGGCCGGCCAAATCGTCGAGCGCGAGGTATTGCGCGGCGGTGAGGCGCCCGCCGGGAATGCGCACCCGCACCATGAACTGCCACAGCTTGGCGTCGCCGCGCTGCTTGCGCTCGGTCGCGGTGTCGCGGTCATAGCCTTGGTAGATGCCGTGAAACTTCAACAGGCTGTAGCCGGCGTTGTCGAACGGCGCCGACGTATCGGCGAGGTCGTGCGCGAGATTGCCGCGCAACTGCCGGCTCTGCTGCTTGACCGCTTCGGCTTTTGAGAGCCTCTCGATCTCGGCCATGCTGCGCCCCGCTCAGCCGGCGAGGCCGTTGCCGGTGAAGGCGTAAGCTGCCGGGGCGGCCGCGGCAGCGAGTGGGCCGATGACCAGCGTGAGCGGCTGGCCTTCGGGCGCGATGTCGTCGAGGTTGCGCACGCCGGGACGGCCGGTGCCGCTCGGCAGCGCCAGTCTGCCCGCGGCATCGCGCAACCTGCGGCGCCGCTCTGGGCAGGCTTCCACCACATGCACGGTGCGCCAGCCTGCGCCGGCCAGCTGCAGCGCCCGTGGCGAGATCGCGGCAGCGCCATCCTCCGCTGTCGTCGCGAGCGGCTCGGCGTAGCGGCCGGGGGGCAGCAAGTCGGCCATGACCGCAGCGAGCGCGTGATCATAAAGGACGACATCGGCACTGATCAGCGCGGCGCGCTCCGGCGCCGACAGGCCCGCCGGGCCATATTCGATCAGCCAGATTTCCCCGGACCGCAAAACCAAATCATCATCGCCGCATTGGTTGTCGTCCATCCATCCCGCTCCGCCGGTTGCCTGCCGTTGCCGTCACCCGACAAATCGACGGACGGCTCGGTAAATTACTTGGATGAGTCCGTATCTTATCGGGATGGATAAGTAAATGGCTCGGAGAACACTTCGGATCAATAGTATGTTTTTATTTAATCGTGCGGAAACGGAGATCGACTCACCACCAATTCGCAGGGGCAGGAAAATCTATTCTTTCCCGGTGGCGTCCGAAGCGTGGCGGTCGCGGAAGGCGCGGGGATGGAGCGGATAGGCGGTCGTATGCTTCAGGCGCTCCATCGCAAAGCGCGAGGTCACATTCTTCATCGGCGCGATCGCGATCAGCCGCTGGTAGAAGGTATCGTATTCCGCCATGTCGGCGACCGCCACGCGCAGCACATAATCGACATCGCCGGCCATCCGGTAGGCCTCCATGATTTCCGGAAGCTGGCCGATGCCGCGGCTGAAGCGCTCCAGCCACTCGGGCGTGTGCTCGCCGGCGGCGATGCTGACCAGCACCGATAGGCCGACGCCCACGCGGTCCGGATCGACGATCGCCACCCGGCGGGTGATGACCCCGGCCGCTTCAAGCTTCTGGATGCGCTTCCAGCAGGGTGTCGGCGACAGGCCGACGCGGTCCGCCATCTGGGCGATCGACAGGCTCGCGTTCTGCTGCAGCATCTCCAGCAGCGACCGGTCGATCTCGTCCATCGCGATGATCCCGCCTCGTTGCCATCCGCCGGTACGCAGACGAGTAGTTCGCCGATACCAACATGTCAAATTGATATAATAAACTATTGCCCAATGTTAATTTGCTGCGCGGTCTCACCTCCTCGGGTTCCGCCGCCGCAGCCGCTGATTGCTGCCGTCAGTCGTCCGCGCCGGCCGGTGCCGCTGCCGGCGCCGGCGCGCGGGCGGTGGGGCGGGCCTCGTGCAGGAAGACGAGAAGCGGCAGCGCCACGAGCGCGATCAGCGCCATCGCCTTGAAATCATCGATATAGGCGACCATCGAGGCTTGCCGCGTGATCTCCTGGTTGAGCGCCGCGAGGTTCGCCGCGCCCTTGAGGCTCCAGGCGCCGACTGCCCACGGCGCATGCAGGAGCGGGTTGTCCGGCCGCAGCGGCTCAACCAGGCGGGCGTGTACGATCTGCGTGTTTTCGGCCACGGCCGCGACCATCGTGCTGATGCCGATGCTGCCGCCGACATTGCGCATCAGGCTGCGGATCGCGGTGCCCTGCGTCAGGATGTGGCGCGGCAGGTTGGACAGCGCGACGAGGTTCAAGGGCACGAACGTGCAGCCCAGCCCGAACCCCTGCAAAAAGCCGCTCGTGATCAGCGGCGCCATGCCCATGCCGAGCGAAAACCCGCTCATCTGCCAGGCGGCCAGCGCGGTCAGCGAAAAGCCGAGCACGATCAACAGGCGCGCATCGACGTGGTTGATCAGCCGCCCGACCATGAACATCGCGACCATGACGCCGATGCCGCGCGGCACCGAGACGAGCCCGGTCGTCAACGCCGGATAATCCATCAGGTGCTGCATCATCGTCGGCAACAGCGCCGAGGTGCTGCTCATGATGAACCCGACGGAAAACATCATCAGCGTGCCGGCGACGAAATTGCCGTTTGTCAACAGGTCGCGGTTGAGGAAGGACGGGCCGCCGGTCGTCGCGGTGGACACCGTGAACAGGTAGAAGCCGAGGCATGCGGTCGCCGCTTCCAGCCAAATTTCGGTGGAATGGAACCAATCCATCAGTTCGCCGCGGTCGAGCATCAATTGCATCGCGCCGACCGCGACGCTCAACGTCAGAAAGCCGACAAAATCGAAGGCCTCGCGATGGACGTTACGGTTGCTTCGAATGAACACGAGGATGCCGGTCGCGCACAACAGGCCGACCGGCAGGTTGATGTAGAACGCCCAGCGCCAGCTGTAATCCTGGGTCAGCCAGCCGCCCAGCGCCGGCCCCATGATCGGCCCCATGATCGTGCCGGTACCGAACACCGCCATCGCATGGCCATGCCGCTCGGGCGGGTTGATGCGCAGCAGGATCGCCTGGCTCAATGGAATGAGGCCGGCGCCGGCGAGGCCCTGCAGCGCGCGGAACGCGACCAGTTCGTCGAGGCTCGTCGCGATGCCGCACAAGGCCGAGGCGAGCGTGAAGCTCAAGACCGAGGCGAGGAAGATGTACTTGATGCCGAAGCGGCCGGCGAGCCAGCCGGTCAGCGGCATCATGATCGCGCAGCACACGATGTATGAGGTCAGGACCCAGGCGACCTGGTCCTGCGAGGCGGACAGCCCGCCCTGGATGTGCGGCAAGGCGACGTTGAGGATCGTGTTGTCGAGGCCCTGCATGATGTTCGCGAGCATGATCGACAGCGTGATCATGCCGCGGTTCGGCACCGGATTGGCCGCCGACGGATAGGCGTCCCCTCCCCTCATCGCCGCATTCCCGGGCCCGCGGAGCGATCCAGCGTGCCGTCGCGCAAATCATTCGTCATGCCCGCTCTTTCCGGCGGGCCGTCAGCCCTGGTTGCGCCGTTGCGGCCCGAAGATATCGCGATGTCGCGAAATTGTCACACGCAGCTCCTGCATTAGAGCCGCGCGAATTCGCCGACGATCGGCGCCGCGCGATCGCCGTCGTTGTCGGCTTGCCACGGCGCAAAGCGTTCCGCTAGCGTGCGTCCCGACGCATCACCAATCGACCGCGGAGACCCGCCATGCCACGAATTCTCGTCATCCACGGCGCCGGCATGAACATGCGCGGCAAGGTCCAGACCGAGATCTTCGGCCCGATGACCCTGCCGGAATACGATCAGCGCATCCGCGGCTACGCGGGCGAATTGGGCCTCGATGTCGAGATTTTTCATTCCAACATCGAGGGCGAGATCGTCAACCGGCTGTATGAGGCGAGCGAGCGCGGCATCGACGGCGCGATCTTCAACCCGGCGGCGTTCGGCTCCGGCTATGCGGCGCTCGTCGCGGCGATCGCGCAGGTCAAGTTTCCGACGATCGAGGTGCACATCTCGAACCCGATCCGCCGCGGCCCGGCGTCGCAAACGGC
>DATJUL010000277.1:0-12494 GCA_035502295.1 Allostellaceae bacterium
GTAAATCCTCGATGAAAGCATCAAAGTCGTTACAGTACGGCTTAAGGTATTGTTCCCGAAATATTCGATCAACATTATTACATCCTCCATCAATCAGATAGCAAAAGGCAGAAACAATACGGTCATATGGATTTCTGACGAATGCGAATTTAAAATAATCATCAAAAAACGCGCTATCGATAAGCGATGATAATCGCGTGTGTCCGAATCCGTCTTCTATATTATTTCCGTCGGGGATACCTTGTTCGGCAAATTCTGGCAGACCGAACAAATAACGGATCGATTTCCCAGCCGTCTTCGGTACATGCGTAAAGATACAGCGCAGGTCGTGGGAGATCATAGAGGCTTCCTTCACCGGCTCCTCGCTGAGCGCCGCCGGCCTCGACATAGCGATCGGTCTTGTCGCACCGGAATGATCGGGGCGGCTGCCGCCGCTGTCAACGCGTCGAATATCGAGGAGCTGCCGTCATGCCGCCGCGACCCGCGAGGCTTTCAACCGAGAAGCGGGTCGCATAATAGGGCGGAACGGCGAATAATCGCCGGCCTCGTGTGCCAACGGTAGGGCGATGAGCCAGGCAGGCTGTCCGAAGGTCATCTGGATGCTGTGGCTGCAGGGCTGGGGCGAGGCGCCCGAAATTGTCGCCGCTTGCCGCCGGACGTGGGAGCGGCACAACCCGGGCTGGACTGTCGTGCCCCTGACGCGCGAATCCGCTTACCGTCTTCTTGACGGGTCGGAACTGCTGTCGGCCGTGGAGACGCGGACATTGCCGCCGGAGGCGCTGAGCGATGTCATTAGGATCGGCCTCCTGCAAAAGTATGGCGGCGTGTGGGCGGATGCGACCACGTATTGCCTGCAGCCGTTGAACGACTGGCTGCCTGCACATCTCGCGAGCGGCTTTTTTGCATTTTCCAATCCCGGGCCCGATCGCATGCTGTCCACTTGGTTTCTCGCAGCGGCAATTGGTAGCCAGATCACCACGGAATGGGCCGCAGCCACCGCTGATTATTGGCGTGCTCGCAGTGAAAGACATCATTATTTTTGGTTTCATATTCTTTTCGCGGAGTGCTATGCGCGAAATAAAGATTGTCGGCAGGTCTGGGATCAAACCCAAAAAATATCCTCGGAAGGGCCGCGATATTTTTTTCCACAAGAGGAGGAGCTGTTGCGGCTCGTCGCCTCCGCCGATCGGGAGCTTGTCGAGGGCGGAGCGGTACCGCTTGTTAAGCTCCGGCACGCCGTACCGGCGGACCATGCACCGGAAAACTCGGTTCTCCGCTACCTTTGCGCTCGCGCCGGCGACCGAAGTTGAGGCCCGCTCGGCGCCGGCTGACGGCGCGTCACAGCGAATACCCGATCTGCGCCACGTATCGGAGATCGGCCTCGTCGAATTGCCTCAGGTCGGCGCCGCGGGATCGTCCCGCCGAGGCCGGCGGCCGCATATAGGCAGCGAACCTCGCCCGGATTTCCGCTTGCACCGGTACTCCGGCAAAGCACGCCACTCTGGCGCAATATTTGGCCGGCTCCAGGCAGAGCTTATCAAAATCCAGCAACATAACCCGCGCGGGCCGTTCCCTCGCCAAGGCTACAGCGCGACGATGCGCCATGCACCAAAAGGTCAATGACAGTCGGGGCGTGACATCGGCGTCGCGATCCAAAAAGATTGGACCCCAATTCTTTAGTTGATTCTGGTTCGCGCTCAGCGCCATATCCAATGGATGGCGGTAAACATAAATATAGCGCAACGATGGGTGGCTTGATAATATCCGATCGGCGACGATATGGCTGTTAGGCTCCTTCCAACCCCAAGGTTGCCCCGCGCTCTTCGAGGTAGTTGCTCGACAGAATGAGGCGGCGCGTTCGCGCAGCCATTCACGCTCGTGCAGAAATCGATCGTGCTCTGCCAATTCGAAGATTCGTAGCCGTTCGCGCTCTGAAATGAAGGTGCTGCCGGACATTCGTCGAAAGAAGATAAAAAGGAGTAAAAAAATGTCTTTCATCCGCTCAAGTAGAATCGAACGGCGCACGAAAAGCAATGTGAACCACAAGTTATCATTTTCTTCGCTCAGGTCGTCGCCCAAATAGTAGCCGAGAAGGAGGGCCAAGGTGGCGACGACGCGGGTACCGCTGCCGCCGATGCCACCAATTGCGATCGGATGCCCGCCGTGACGGTCCGCCTCCGTTGGAGTGGTGGAGAACGGCAAGAGATAACTCACAGCGGTCCAGTTGCTCCTCGTCGGTTGGGCGGTGGTTTCGCCGTAGCTGGCCTTCGCCGAGCCTCGGAAACGCCAACCGGCTCTATACCGACCGGCGCCGCCGGCGCTTCGCGGCGAACAGCCCGGCGAGGGCCGTACCGAACAATGTCAGGCTGGCCGGCTCCGGGGCTACGATGACACCGGCGCCGTCAAGATTCGTCTGCTCCATTTCTCCGGGGCAGCTATTGCTGTCACTACTCCGGGTCTGGCAGGAAAAGGCCACGACAAACGACCCGTCCGGCGCGCCATCGACGCTGATGTCGAGCGGCGTCGGCGACACCCCTTCATCATCGGGGAGGTCGAGGTCGAACGCATACAATTCGAAGCCGTCGGCGGGAGCCGCAATCCCGAACGTGCTCAAAGCCCCCGTCGCACCCGCCAGCCCTTCGTAGGTCAGCGTGGGCCCAGCACCACCCAGGCCGCCTGTACCGCTGCCAAGGGCACAAAAAACGGTGGCCGGTGTCTGGTTGCAGGAGGGCGAAGACAATGACGTGAAGGCAACCGGGTCTGTGCTCCCCAGCCCGAGCAGTCCGGCAGATGCAAGAGAGAGGGGGTTGCCGTCGTAGTCAACGGTCGGCTGCTGCGGGCTATTATTATTATTGTAGACGCCGACGATCACCAGGACGTTGGGGTACGATGTATACGTCATGGTTTCCAGCGAGATTTGGCTCGGGTCCGTAATCGCGTTGGGACCGTTGTCGCCGCCGCCCACCGTCAGCACGTCGGCGTGCGCCGGGGCGGCGAGGGCGAGGAGCGCGGCGAGGCCCAGCGCGGCGGCGCCGACAGTCCGTCGCAGGGTGCGTGGGGTCGCGGCGTTAAGCATCAGGCTTGTTCCTTGTCGTTTGAGTAGATCACTGAACCGTCCCGCAAGAAGCATACCATGATAAGCAACCCTCGCAGGATCAACCCCTTATGGTCAACGACTTTCGTCTCGGCGAGCCAGAGCCGTCAAGAATGTAAAGTTTTCCGACAGTTAATTTCGGCTATGGTTGCCGTCTGCCCTCGGAGGGCGGGCGATGAAGAGGACATGAACGCGAAAAACTGTGAGGATTTATCGAAGTTCCGAATTTGTTATTAACAACATTCTCACCTGTTATTAACTATCATGCAGGGTGTCAGGAATCTTTACAGCGGTATCGCGCTTCGCCTGGCCCGGTGGCCCGGCCGCGGGATTCTGAGATGATTTCGCCCGCCATTCCGGGGTCATGTCGCCCGGCCGACCAGCAGCACCTCTGGTGTCAAGAATCTTTACAGCGGTTATCACGCGCCGCCTGGCCCGGCGGCCCGCGCCGGCCTGCGCGAGGCCAAGGCCGCGCTCGCCCGCAAGCTCGCCGTCGCAGGGATTGACATACCAGGGTCCGTGACAGAAGCGTATAATTTTGAACCAATCGCCCGATGACCCCTCGGAAGCAACTCGATGACGATCATTGACGGGTGTGTTGGCCATGAGGTTGATAGCGCCCGAGCCGGTGCCCCCCGGCGGATGGGGTCGGGCAAGCGGCGAGCGTGATGCGAAGCGGCCGAGCGGGGGAGCGATGCGCCTTGCAGATGTGCCGGTGTTCATCCTGTGCGGCGGCCTCGGCACCCGCCTTCGGGAAATGACCGAGTTCCGGCCGAAGCCGATGGTCCCGATCGGCCGCGAGCCGATTCTGTTTCATATCATGCGCTATTATGGCAGCTTCGGATTCTGCAAATTCGTCTTGTGCATGGGGTATAAGAGCGAGGTCATCCGCGATTATTTTGCGAACTTCTTCATCCGCAACAGCGATATCACGATCGACTTGAAGACCAATGCGGTGGAAGTGCACCGCATCGATCATGCACATGACTGGAAGGTGACGCTCGCTTATACCGGCGAACTGACGATGACCGGGGCACGGGTGGCACGTGCGATCGAGCTGTACCTGGGCGAGGCGGAGCATTTTGCGGTGACGTATGGCGACGGGCTGACCGATGCCGATCTGGCCGAGGAGTTCGACTATCATCTGCGCAACCGCAAGATCGGTACCGTGCTGGCGATCAACCCGCCCTCGCGGTTCGGCGAATTCCGCATGGACGGCGACCGGCTCGTCGAATTCGTCGAGAAACCGGAGCTGCACTCGGCCTGGATCAACGGCGGATATTTCTTCTTTCGCCGCAACTTCGCGAAATACCTGTCGACGGACGGGGATTGCGTGCTCGAACGCGAGCCGCTGGCGGGCTTGGCGAAGGACGGCGAGCTCGCGGTCTATCGCCATCAGCGGTTTTGGGCGTGCATGGATACACAGCGCGACCACGAATACCTGACGCGGCTGTGGGAAGCCGGCGAGGCGCCCTGGGCGCCGAGACAAGCGCGGGAGCGGGGGATCGGATGAGGGTCTTTGTCACCGGCCATCGGGGGTACATCGGCGCGCATCTGGTCGAGCTGTTAAAGGAGGCTGGCCACACCGTCACCGGCTGCGATCTCGGCCTGTTCGACGGCTGCGAATGGGCGGCGCTGGTGCGGCCCGATCGCGAGATCGTCAAGGACGTGCGGAGCCTGACCCGCGGCGATCTTGCCGGCTTCGACTGCGTCATGCATCTGGCGGCAATTTCGAACGATCCGATGGGCGATCTCGACCCGGAAATCACCCGCAGCATCAATGCGGGGGGATCGATCGCGCTGGCCCGCACCGCGAAGGCTGCCGGCGTCCCGCGCTTTCTGTTTTCGTCGAGCTGTTCGATTTATGGCAAGACCGGGCGGCTTGACATGACCGAGGACGACGCGCTGCAACCTGTATCAGTCTACGCGGAATCGAAGATCGCTGCGGAGAACGGTATCGCCGAACTGGCGGATAGCGATTTCACGCCGATCTATCTGCGCAACGCAACGGCGTACGGCGACTCGCCGATGCTGCGCATCGATCTCGTCGCCAACAACCTGTTGGGATGCGCCGTTGCGCGCGGCGACATCCGCATCATGAGCGATGGCAGCCCATGGCGGCCGCTGATCCACTGCCGCGACATCGCCCGCGCGTTTGTTGCGTTTCTCGACGCGCCGCGCGCCGCCGTTCACAACGAGGCCGTCAATATCGGCGGCGATGGCGAAAACTATCAGGTTCGCGATGTCGCGGCGATCGTCCAGCACCTCGTCCCCGATGCTACCGTCGTCTATACCGGCGAAGTCGGCCGGGACCCGCGCGACTACCAGGTCGGTTTCGCCAAGCTGGGGCGCCTGTTGCCGGAATTCAGCCTGCAATACACGCTGACGTCCGGCATGCTGGAGCTGCTGCGGCAGTATCGCGCAAACCGTTTCTCCGCGGCGGATTTCGACGGCCAGCGGTTCGTGCGCCTGCGCGTGTTGCGGCATCGGCTCCATCGCCTGAGCCTCGCGGTAAACGCCTGAGCGAGCCGATCAATGCGCTTTACGCCAATCCCGCTCGCCGGTGCCTATCTGATCGACATGGAGCCGCGCGGCGACGAGCGCGGTTTTTTCGCCCGCGCCTTCTGCCGCAATGAATTCGCCGAACACGGGCTGGAAACCGGGTTCGTCCAGGTCAACAATTCCCTGAGCGCGCAGCGCGGCACGCTCAGGGGCATGCATTACCAGCTCGACCCCGCGGCCGAGGTGAAGGTCGTGCGCTGCATCGCCGGCGGGCTGTGGGATGCCATCATCGATCTGCGCCCCGCCTCGCCGACGTTCGGCCGATGGTTCGGCGCCGAACTGAGCGCTGACAACCGACGCATGATGTATGCGCCGCGCGGCTTTGCCCACGGGTTCATAACGCTCACCGACAACGCCGAAGTGTTCTATCTGGTATCGGCCTTCTATTCGCCCGAGCGGGAGCGCGGCATCCGCTGGAACGATCCGCGCTTTGGCATCGCCTGGCCGATCGCCCCGATGGTGCTGTCCGACAAGGACCGCGACCGGCCGAATTTCGACCCGGCGATCCATCTGCGGTAACCTTCGCGATGCGCATCATCCTGACCGGCGCCAGCTCGTTTACCGGCTATTGGTTCGCGCGGACGCTGGGCGAGGCGGGGCACGAGGTCGTGGCGCCGCTCAGCGGTTCGCACGGCCCCGGCACCTACACCGGCGTCAGAGGCCGCCGGGTTGAGCATCTGAAGCAGCTGTGCCGCACCATATTCGCTGCACCGTTCGGCAGCGACGCGTTCCTGCAGACGGTGCGTTCGATCGGACCCTTCGATGTGCTGTGTCACCACTGGGCCGAGACCCGCGGCTACCGCGACCCCGATTTTGATGCGGTCGGCGCGCTGGCGGCCAATGCGGACCGCCTGCCGGAAATTTTGCGCCTGTTGCCGGATTGCGGCTGCGGCCGGGTGGTCTTGACCGGCAGCGTCTTCGCGCAGGGCGAGGGGATCGGCAATCCGCCACTGCGCGCCTTCAGCCCCTATGGCCTCTCCAAAGGCCTGACGACCGCGCTCTTTGCTTATTATTGCGATCGCGCAGGTGTGGCGCTCGACCGCTTTGTCATTCCCAACCCGTTCGGCCCCTTTGAGGAGCCGCGCTTTACGAATTACCTGATGCGGACGTGGTGTGGCGGCGGCGTCGCGGCCGTCGCGACGCCAAATTATGTCCGTGACAACATCCATGTCGATCTGTTGGCCCGCGCCTACGCCGCATTCGTTGCCGACGACGCTCCCGGCGGGCGGGTCCTCGGCCCGAGCCTCTACGTCGAGACGCAGGGCGCCTTCGCCGAGCGGGTCGCGCGCGAGGTGCGCGGCCGGCTGCCGTTCGCCTGCGACCTCGATTTGGCCGAGCAGACGAGCTTTGCCGAGCCGCAGATCCGCATCAACACCGATGTCGGCCTCGCTGCGGCGCTCGGCTGGCGCGAGGCCGCCGCATGGGACGCGTTCGTCGCCTATTATGCCAAACTCTACGACCGCCGGTGAGCCGACGACCCGACAAGGCTCTATAAGGTGCGCTCGACATTTGGGACGAGAATGCGCGGAGACCGGCCGGCATTACGTCTCGGCCGCGGGAAGATCATCGAGCGCGAAGATCGCCTCGTCGCCATCGAGATTTTCGCGCAGTCGATTGCTGTCGCCGCAGATCGCAAAGATCGTGCGATTTGAAAAAGAGACCAACGCTTCCGAAAGACCGATCGGCCGCGGCGAGGCAGATTGGACTGCTCAACCGGGCTGGAAAGGTGCATCTCGCATCCCGTGAGGCATCGCCGCGCGGCAAGCATGTGAGTCGCGGCAGGCGTACGCAAGTCAGCTCAGAGGAATAGTCGTTATGTCTGTTGATGGACTGGTAACAATCCGCAGCGTGCACGGGCCGGAGGAGACGATGAACCGGCTCGAGGCCGAGGTTCGGGCCCGCGGGTTGACGGTCTTTGCGCATGTTGATCATGCGGCCGGCGCGGCGGCGGTCGGCTTGGCGCTGCGGCCGACCGAACTGTTGATTTTCGGCAATGCCCGGGGCGGCACACCGTTGATGGAGGCGGTGCAGACGAGTGGCATCGACCTGCCGCTGAAGGCGCTGGTCTGGCAGGACGAGACCGGCGACACTTGGCTGTCCTACAACGACCCGGGCTGGATCACGCAGCGGCACGGGTTAGGCCAGCAGGCTGCCTCCGCGGTCGCGGCGATCACCGCCCTGCTGCAGGCGCTGGCGACGGTGGCGACCGCCGCAGCGGCGCAACCGCCGGCGACGGATGCATGATTCGCGGCTGCTCCGATCATGCCGCCAACGAGCGCACGTTTCTTGCTTGGGTGCGCACCGGGATCGCCGTGGTGGCGTTCGGATCTGTCATCGAGAAGTTCAATCTCTTTTTGCAGACATTGGCGACCGCGTCACCGGTCGGTGCGGCATTGCGCCGGCGGCTGGACCAGGCCTGAAGCGGCGCGAAAGTGGCTGTTGCTATGAGGCCGCCAACAGCGCGCGCGCCGAGCGCAGATCGGCCGTCTCGAACCCCTCGGTGAACCAGGCAAAGACCGGCGCGAGAATGTGCTTTGCCTGCTCCGGCCGGCCTTGTCTGAGCGCCGACCGAGCGAGGCTGGTCGCGGCGCGCAACTCCCATGCGCGTGCGCCCTGCTCGCGTGCCCGGGCGAGCGCCGACAGAAACAGTTCGTCTGCTTTGGCAGCGCCTCCCCTGCCTCGTTCCGTCAACAGCAGCTCGCCCTTGATGCGCAAGAGTTCGGCGACGTACCAGCCTTCGTCACGGGTTTGGCAGCGGCTCAGCGCCTCGTCGACGGTTGCCAGAGCCTGCGCGACCTCGCCGGCCTCGCCGAGAAGGGCCGCCAACTCGCCGACCAGGAGCAGAAAGCGCGGCAGGAACCTCGCCTCGCCGGCGTCTTCGAGCCCACCCCGCAGCGCCGCCAATCCGCTGGCGAGATCACCTCGCCTCGCGATCACGATCCCGTTGAAGCAGCACGCCCAAAGGCGCCACAACCGGATCGGATGGCGCTCGGTATGGTCGAGCAGCATCGCGCCGTAGCCCGCGGCCGCATCGAGGTCGCCGCAGAGGAACGCGACGGGGCAGGCCCCCTGGCCGAGCACGCTGCAAAAGGTCAGGGCATGTCCGATGGCTTGCCCCTCTTCGACGTTGCGCTTGACGACGCGCAGCGCCTGGTCGGCATAGCCTTGCAGCCACAGGATGCGGGCCTGGAAATAATGCGCCGACTCGCGATGATCGAACCGCAAGCGAACGATCTGCGGATGATGCGCCAACGCCTCCAGCTGCGCCAACACGCGATCGATGTAATGGCGGGCGCCGTTCTGGTCGCCGAGGTAGTGCAGCGCGATGGCGAGCAGCCGATCTCCGAGCATCAGCTCGACCGCATCGCTGGAATTGCTCACAAGCCCGGCGAAACGCCGGGCAAAGTCGAGAGCCGTACGGAACTGCCCGTTGTTGAACTGATCAATGCATAATCCCCACAGGGCGCGCAACTTGTACCCCCTGTCATCCAGCTTCTCGGCGATTTCCAGCGTCGTCGCCAGGATCGGCGCCGCCTCGCTGGCGCGACCGGCCCCGTAGGTCATCGACCAAGCGAGCGCCGCGGAGAGCTGCATGCGCGCGCGCTCGCTTGCCGCCGCGTCCAGCTCGATTGTTGCCAGCGCGCGCTCAACCCGATCGCGGCATTCGCCGAGCAGCGACAGCTGCACCCATAGCGGCACCGCGGCGACCGTCAGCGCGACGCCGAGCTGCGGGTCTCCATCGGGCAAAAACGCCCAGTCCAAAGCGGCGCGCACATTGTCGATGTGGCGACCGTAGATCGCGAGCCAGTCGGATTGCCGCCGCGTCTCGCTCTCAGCTTCGGCCGGGGCAAAGAGGTCGCGATAATATAGGGCGTGACGCAACGCTGCCTGCCGATGCTCGTCGTTGTCTCGCAGCTTTTCCAAAGCGAACAGCCGCGTTGTCTCGAGCAGTCGATAATGAGCGGTCTCGGCGCGAAGGTCGGCAGCGACGAGCGACTTGGCGACCAAATTGGCGATACCTTCAACGACGCCGGAGGCCGGCAGATCGCCGGCCACCGCAGTTGCGGCATCAAGCGAGAAATCTCCGACGAACACGGCCGAGCGTCGCAGCACCGCCGCCTCGTCTTCCGGCAGCAGATTGTAGCTCCAGTCAAGTGTTGCCCGCAGCGTGCGATGGCGCGGCAGCGCCGTGCGACGGCCGCCGGTCAGCAGTCTGAAACGGTCGCCGAGTAATGCGGCGACCTGCGACAAGCCAAGCGTCGCGGCGCGCGCCGCGGCAAACTCGATGGCCAGCGGAATGCCGTCGAGGTGCCGACAGATCGCGGCGATCGTTCGCAGATCCTCCGGCGTGGCGGCAAAATCGGAAGCGAGCGCCGTGATCCTCGCGACAAACAGCTGGACCGAACTCAAGCCGCGCAGGTCGTCCGGCGGCTCGTCATCGGTCATCGGCACGTCCAGCGGCGGAACCCGGTAGACGTATTCACCGTCGATCCGCAAGGCCTCGCGACTGGTCGCCAACACGGTCGTATTCGGGCAGTGATTGATCAGCGCCTCTGCCAGGCTCGCCGCCGCATCGACGACGTGCTCGCAATTATCGAGGAGCAGCAGCACGGTCTTGCTGCCAAGGGCGCGCGCGATCGCATCGACGGTGATCTCGCCACCGGCCGCGCGAATGCCCAAGGCACCGGCGGCGGCGGACGGCACCAAGTTGGGGTCCGCCAACGGCGCGAGTTCGACGATCCGGCAGTCTCCCTCGAACCCCGCGAGCACGCGGCGGGCAACCTCGAGCGCCAACGCGGTCTTTCCGATCCCACCCGGTCCGACGACCGTGACGCCGCGATAGGCCGACAGCAGATTTTGCAGATGCCGCATCGCCTCAGTGCGGCCGATCAGATCGGCGGTTGCGACCGGCAAATTATCGCGAACACCCGGAACCGGAGCCTCTGGCACAGCGGTCGATGTCCGCCGCGCTGCATCCTCGCCAGTCGTCACCCTCCATGTTCCCAACAGGCGATAGCCGCGGCCGGAGACCGTTTGCAGCATCGCCCGGTCCTGGCCCAGCGCCTTGCGCAATGCGGAAATATGAACCTGAAGGGTGTTCTCTTCGACAAATGCGCCGGGCCAGACGCGGCCCATCAACGCGTCCTTGCCGACCAGGTCGCCCGCCGCCCGCACCAGAACCTCGGCTATCTCGAAGGCGCGGCTGCCGATCACAACCGGCGCGCCGCGCAACCGCAATTCGCGGCGGCCGAGATCGACCTCCCCGATCGGCTGCTGGTCTTGCACGGCCACCCTCGCGACCTGTCGGTCAGACCGCCGGCGGGCCGGCGCCGCCGCAAATACTGCTGGCCCGGCCGCATCCCGCTTCAGCCACCCGGAAGCCGCTTCTGAACCTGATGCGGCCGGTTCGGTCCGCCTCGGTACTGTTAAGGTTAATTCAGGAATTCAGCAACCCGGAAATTTGCCCCTGTTTGGCCCGCCCGTGCCTCTCGGAGGGCCGGTCCAAACAACTGATTTTCAAAGACAAACCAGCACAGCGCAGCACCGCGGTGCGCGGGCGGCATCGCGATCGAGCCGTCCGCCCGGCATCGTTCATCATTCTTCAGAAGCGCTTCAAGGAATAGCGACGCCAGGACGGGCTATGACGGCGCGTCCAGGAGGTGAGCCATGTCCACTCTCGACATCCGGTCGGCCGCCACCGCTGCCACCGCCGCGGCGTTCGCTGCACCCTACCCTGATGATCTGCCGAGCCCCCTCAGCATCATCGCGGACGAGACCGCATGGCGCGTTCAACCGCGGCGTGCGGCTTCGGCCGCGCCGGGTCCGCAGGTCGCGGCCACCCGGTGGCGCCTGTTCGACAAGCGGGTCAACGAAGCGAGCGCCGCCACGCCGGACGACCGTCACGTGATTGGGATCGTGCTCCGCAGTATGAACCTGCGGCTGGCGCTGGCCGGGCGTGTCGTGCTCGATGGTGTTGCGATGCCCGGGACCGCGCTCGTGGCCGCGCCCGGCGCCGCCGTGCGCTGCCTGTTTCGCGGTCCGTGTGACGAGCTGCACCTGCACGCCCCCAACCACGTCATCGCCGAATGTGCCGAAGAGCTGCCGGGATACCGATCGGCGGCGCGGACGCTTGAGGTTGATCCCAATCCCGACCCGACCGTCGAGCGGCTGGGGCGAACGCTGCTCGAAGCGGAGCAGATCGGCGGGTCGGTCGGACGGTTATACGCCGACTGCATCGCGACCGCGATCATCGCGCGGCTGCTGGCTTGCGCGTCGGCGAGCGCGGCCTGCATCGGAACAAAGATCGCGCCATTGCCGCGCTGGCGGCTGAAGCGCGCGATCGACTACGTCGACGCCCATCTTGCCGACCCGGTGAGCCTCGCCGACCTCGCCGCCGCGACCGGCCTGACCCGCATGCATTTTGCCGCGCAATTCCGGGCGACCACGGGTCTGCGGCCGCACGAATACCTGCTGCGCCGTCGCATCGAGCAGGCGCAGGAAATGCTGGCCGGGACCGCAAATCCGGTGGTCGATATCGCGCTGTCGGTCGGGTTCCAGACCCAATCGCATTTCACGACCGTCTTCAAGCGCTTCACCGGACAACCGCCCTATGCCTGGCGCCAGTCGCGGCGCGAGCCGGCAGTGGTCGAGGAGCATGAAGCGGTGAGGATGCACTGACAACGAAGCGGGTCGAGTTCGGCACTTCATTCCGGTTATGCAAAACATCGAGACGACCGTGCAACCGCAACAACCGCCGTTCTAAGCCGAAAGACCCCTACCGGCCGCCATCGTAGTTTCGCTGCGGATTTAACCGGGGTGATCGCACCGATGAAACCAA
>DATJUL010000278.1:0-4769 GCA_035502295.1 Allostellaceae bacterium
CGGCGGTGGCGGCTATGCGGTCTCCACCGTTTCCGTGACCCCAAGCGGCACATTGACCGCCATTGTCGGCGGCGGCGGCACTACTGCGAGCACCGCCCCCGCCGGCGGCGCAGGTGGTAATCCCGGCGGCGGTTCCGCCGGCAAAAACGCGACGACCAGCGAAGGCGGTGGCGGTGGCGGAAACGATTCTTCCAACGCCGGCAATGGCGGCGCCGATGGCGGCGGTGGTGGCGGCGGATATAAAGGCAACGGCGGCAACACCACTTATGGCGGCGCGGGCGACGCGGGCGGCGATGGCGGATCGTGCGGCACGTCCACCAGCGGCGGCGCCTGCAATAGCGGCAGCGGCGGCGGTGGCGGCGGCGGTTCGGGCATGACCGTCATCAACGGCAGCGCCGGCACCAGCACCACCGGCGGCGCCGCCGCGAACGGCGGTCCCGGCACCGGCGGAACTTATGCTGGTGCAAACGGCAGCGACGGCGAAATCGTCATCACCCCCTACATCAGCGGCAGCGGGTGCAGCAGCCCCACGGGCGTCGCCGGCACCCTTCTCTACAACACTGCCTACAACGTCCTGCAATACTGCAACGGCACCGACTGGGTCGCCGTCTATTGAAGTCCGCCGCCGCCTCCGTCTTTTCGATCATTTAAGTCTCGACAGGAATTTCCTCATGTCCTCGCAATTATTTCCCTTGAAAGTGCAATTTCACCATGGCGACCGCCTGCTGTTCGGCCCGGACGTGCGCACGATCGTCACCGACACTCTCTTTGAAATCGCCCGCTCGCGCGAGGACGCCGCCGTGCTCTGGCAGACGGCCACGACCGACCCCGGCCCGCAAGGCGCCCGCGCCCGCCGCCTGATCGAGCTGGCGACCTCCATCTCCATCACCGTCGCGCTCGACCCCGCCGCCACGCGCTGATCCTCCGACCCCCTCACGCGCCGCGCCGGCGACCCCCTTGTGCCACCCGCCAACCCAACCGCCCAAACCATTGCGCCGGCGACCCTTTTCCCGCGCTGCCCTTGCGAATCCGTGACCGACATCAGCGCCGCCCGTCCTTGCATATTCGTGACCGTCATCGCGCGACAAGGCGCCCGAATCACCATAGCGTCGGACCATGCCCCGCGCCGCCGCTTCTCTGCCCCGCCCTCGCGCCAAATCGCCGACGCGCCCTACGTCTTCCGTCAAACCGCCTGAGCGCTGTCCCTTCTGCAATGCTTTGCGGCCCGCACCCAAGGGTTCCCGCGTTAAGAAACTCGAAACCGTCCGGCTCTATCGCTGCCGCTCGTGCCGCCGCACCTTCACGCCCGGTCCCCGCGCGGTGCGCGGCAAGACTCATCCGCTCAGCGAAATCCTCGAAGCGATCACCGCCTACAATCGCGGCAACAGCCTCGCCGAAACCAGCCGCCGCATCTCTTCCCGCTACGGCCACGCCGTCGATCCCGCCACGATCTCGCGCTGGCTTGCGGCGCATTCTGCTCTCACCACATACCGCCGCCTGCGCGACCGCGGGCTCGCGCTCTTTCCGCCGCCCCGCCTGATCCGCAAGGTCAAGCTCTACCACCGCCAGGTTTACGAATACGGCTACCACCGCGCCAAGCTCGCGTTCCTCCGCGACGGCACGCTCGACGACCGCCGTTCGGGCGACACCCGTTTCGCGGCGCTCGCGGATTTTCTCGAGCAGATCCCCTACCGCTGCCCGCATATCTGATCGACACGCGGGCGGCGATCATCGTGGACGTGCTCGCGACGCCGGCGCGCTGGACGGCCGAAGTCGCCGCTACCAGGACCATGTTGGCGAGGACCGAGCAGTGTTTCGGGCTCAAACCGCAACGGCTCGCCGGCCGAAATCTAGAGTTTCCAACAACCGCGCGGCGAAATCGATGCTCTGGGAAAATCGCTCTGTCGGTGCTAGACGACCAAAAGGGACGCGCTCAAGGGAGAGGAACATGAAGTATGCAGCGGCGCTTTACCTCGGTCTGGCGGGCCAGATTTTCCTAGCAACGGCTCCTGCCTTAGCGTCACCAACGTTAAGATGTGATTACCTCCCCGGATTAGTATCTGCCACGGTAATTAATTCTCCGGATAGAACCAGGACCTGTAAGTGGGAATGTATATGGTATACCGGTAATACTGTGGTAGCCCATGCTGCGGGGCAGCTACAAATACCACCAGGAAAGAGTCAGATGATATTTCCTACCAACAAGATCGCCAATGATCCCACTAGCTCTAAGCCTTCCTTGTCTTGCGTGCCTCCCTAGGAACACGTCACGGGAACCTTACCGATACCCAGAAGACGCAGGCCCGCCGCCCGGGCAAGTGCCAGGCTCAAGGCGCTGGCATAGAGCTATGATATCGGCCTCGCGATGATTTGATTCCACGGCTGGGCGATAAAGGAAATCGGTGATGCTGACGAAAGGCGCTTAAGATGAGCGGAACACGTGCGCCCCTTCCAACAGAGCTAGAGATGCTCAGGAGGGAGATAGCTTGGCTCGGTGTGTATGTTTGGGAATTACAAGAGCTGGAACAGCTGGACATGCCCAGCGAAAGACGCGAGAGAGCTCTGAGAATTAGGCAAGCTGCCGCGCCGATGTTTTTCAATTTCGTAAGCAGTGTGTTTAGGGATGCCTTGATTCAAGGGCTTGCGAATATTCTGGATCCAGCCAGCACCGGCGGACACGTCAACCTAACGCTGGAGTGGGCTATACAAAATCATGCTGGGCCAGCCGACAAAGCAAGACTTATTGACCACCTCAACGCGATTCGCGCTGCTCAGACATGCGAAAGTATCCGAAAGTCTCGGAACAAGATGCTGTCTCATACAGATTATGATACCATCAAAAATTACGACAGCATTAATGCCGCAGCGGATTTCCCCGGCATGAGGTTAGACGATCTTCGAACGCTTATATGGGAGATCGTAACAATCCTTTCCGCAGTTACTGGACTGGAAAAATGCGAGTTTTGCCATGAGGATTGGCGCGGCGTGCACGATCTTTTTGCAGTGTTAGAAAGCAAGGGTAGCAAGTCCGCATAGAACGGGCATTGCCGTGTGTCCGGCAGCGCGCGGCTCGACGATGAAAAGGTTTGACGCCGAATTCCTTCTCGCCGAACCGTTTCGTTGATTGCAGCTTGCCGCTCAATACTGCCCCAATAGAGCCGGTGTCACATAGCGTCTGCGTCGTAGTTGCCCCACCCGCTTGCCTTGGCCTTCGCGACGAGCTTTTCGAGCTTATCGACAGACGGAATCCTGGCCTGCCCTCTAGCGGCCTGCAGCGACCCTCCGTCTGACTGAGGACGCTTCCAGATGAACCGATAACCGTGCTGCATACCGCCGTCGTCGTAGAAGTACCGGCACCACTGAAACCATAGGGTCCATTCGTCCGGCTTTGCTTCCGTATCGACCGTCACTTCGTTGATGACCTGCACACGAGCCATAGTGCGCCTCCTCTGAATAACTCCGCACAAACGCACTAACGCACAAATGCGCAAAGTTGTCAATGGCGACCTCCCCGGCCCCTCCCCTCCCCGCCCGATTAGCGCGTGATAATCCGGTTTATCGAGCGCTCTTTTTGTGGTAGGGGAGGAGGATGCCCGACACCCCGTCCCTGCCCGTCCCGCTCCCCCCCCCCGTGCTTCCCAGCCGGCTCGACCAGCTCGCCGCCATCCCCGAGGAAGAAATCTGGCTGGCCAAGCAGAAGAGCCGGCAGACCCGCCGCGCCTACCGGCTCGACGTGCGGCACTTCATGCGCACCCTCGGCATCAGCACGACCGACGCCTTGCGCCAGGTCGATCATCGCGCCGTCATCGCCTGGGAGCGGATGCAGCGCGAGCAGGAGGGCGCGGCCGCCTCGACCGTGCGCCGCCGCCTCGCGGCCCTCTCCAGCCTCTTCAAGCACCTGGTGAAACACGGGGCGGCGAGCCGCAATCCCGTCGTCGACGTGGACCGGCCGGCGATCAACCGCGAGGAGGGCAGCACGGCGGCCTTCTCGAAAAGCGAGGCGCGCAAGCTGCTCGACGCGCCGCCGGCCGACACGCTCGCCGGCTTGCGCGATCGCGCCATCCTCTCGGTCGGCCTGCAGGTCGGGTTCCGTCGGGCGGAGATCGCCGCCCTGAATGTCGGGGATCTCCATCAGAACCGGGGCTTCGATGCACTGCGCGTAAACCGAAAGGGCGGCCGGCGCGAGGCACTGGCGATCAACCCGCAGACCGCGCAACGGATCCGCGCCTATCTCGAAATCGCCGGCCATGGCGACCAGCTCGACGCGCCACTGTTCCGTCCCCTGCGCGGTAATGCCAAGCCGCTCGATGCGACTGGCCGGATGGACCCCGGCGCAATCGATCGCATGGTCCGGAAATACGCCGCGAGGATCGGCCTCGAGCGCGGGTACTCAGCGCACTCGATGCGGGCGACCTTCATCACCACCGCTCTTGAGAACGGCGCCCAGCTCGAGGACGTACAGAAGGCGGCCGGCCATCGCGACCCGTCCACGACGAAGCTTTACGACCGGCGCGGCTACAATCCCGAGAAAGCCGCCAGCTTCTTTGCGACATACTAAAGCCGGTCGGCGTGTCCCCGAAGGAAAGATAAATTGGCAAGGCGCTACTACTCGGTTCGCACCGGTCGTAATCCTCGCGCCGGAGGGTTTGGCCTCGACGTGATGCACAGGCTTTTCCGCGAGGTATTCATATACTTCGAGGACGAGGGCTACTTTCAGGAATCGCTCGGCTACGAATGCGTTGACGCCGGTTTCGTAGCTGGCAGGCTAG
>DATJUL010000279.1:0-15282 GCA_035502295.1 Allostellaceae bacterium
ATCCTCGTGTGATATCCGGCGCCGGCAATGGCCAGTTGCAGAAACAGGCGGAAATCGTCGTCGGGCTCGACCAGCAGAATGTCAGTCATCCCAAACCTCGCCGCTGAGCCGGCGCCACGGCGCCGGTAAAAGAGCATCGGCTGCTGCGACCGCGTGCTACCGCATTTGTCGCGGCACGCGCCCCGGTCGGTGACAGGAGTTATCAGCCTCAGCGGCGATCTTCGGGGAACTCCATCCCGCTATTCTTGATTTACATCAATCAACCCCCCTCGATCAGCAACACGCGCGGGATCGGTCGGCCTACATTAACGCGATGCTCCGCTTTAATGGCGACCAACCCCGCGCGTCCATCGCCGAGGACTACGCGTGGCGGAACATCGTCAGGATCGCGTCGCTGGCACTTCCGCCGTTCAGCACGATGAACGAGCCCAGCGCGAGCAACGCGATGAGCAGCAGGATGACCGGCGCAAAGCCCGCGAGCGCGAGGATCCCCAACACGATCGCGGTCAATCCGGCCACTGCTTGGACGGAAGCTGAGCCGGCCATGATTTCGCCCGCCAGCCGCTGCGCCCGCTCATCGCTGTACGCGACGGCGACCTTAAACCCGGTCAAGCGCGCCGTCGCGTTGGTGCTCAACACGAGAGCGCTGCCCAGCGCGATCACGCCGATCGCGACGAGCTCGACGGGATCGACCTGCAGCAGCGCGAGTATCCCAAGGATGATACCCGCGCCGCCCGCCAACAGTTCCACCGACAGGGCGCCGCCCCCGCCGAGTTCGGCGAACGCCGAGGCGGTGCCCGAGCGGTGCAGCGCGCGTCCGTATTCGCCGACGAGCACGACGCCGCGGAGCACCAAAGCGGCGCCGGCCGCAATCAACGCGATGGCGACAAGCAACTCGGGCGCAACGTGCGCCAGCCCGAGGATCGTCAGGACAATCGCTACGACGCCGCCAACCGATTCGCTTATCCCGGCGCCTGAGCCGTTACTGATGCTGCCGAATTCTCTCTCTGCCACAGTCATTGGAAGCTCCTTTCAGGTTTGTCATGATCACGGTTCTGATCCGCTCTCATTGCAGAAGCATCACCAAATAAAATCGCGGCAGGAGGCGGCCCGTCTGCCAGCGCAGCGGGGCCGCTGATAACAACGCCTTCAGTGTTTAACGTGGGTCGCGTCCCATCACGGGCGATGTCCGCCTTGGATGCAATACGACCCGATGCCGACCGCGCACTCCTCCCACTACGATTTCCTACGCGGCAGGAGTCGTCAGCCTTTGCGGCGGTTGATGGGAGACTCCATTCCCGAAAATACACTACACCCGAGCGCCCGTGTGGCGCAATCGGCGTTACGCCGGCGAGCTAATTCGCGGACGTTGAAGCGCTCCTCAGCAAGCGGATCGAGCCGCTTCGGGCGAAACGCCAGGACCTGGTTCTCGGGCGGCCTGGGCCGGCGCCGATGCTGAACCACGTATCGGGTGCTGCGCGATCTCATCAGATAGACGCAGCCTCGGGCCGCCGTCGCGCGTACAAGGCGGCGCCACCACTGCAGATATTTCGGTCGCCTTCGCGCTGGGAATGCGATGACCTCGGCCATTTGATCAGACTCCCGTCGATCTTCCCCCGGAAACGCCACTCAGCGTGCTGGACGTCACCCTGCTCACGGCACACCGGCCCTGGCGAGCGCGATCGCCTCGTCAAAGGCTTGCAGCACTTCGGAATGCGAAGAACGATCGTTCATCCATTCCACCGAGGTGTATCCGCGCGACCTGGCGACCAGGGCGAGGACAGCGTGCGCCGAGCGCGGCACGGCAATGTCGTCTAGCCGTCTGGCGGCGAAGCGCAGGGCGCCCATCGCGCATCGATGGTTAGGAAACCGCCAATACGCACCCTGGCCCCACGCGTCCGGATCCGAGATCAGGGCATTGGCGTCCTCCAGCAGTTGAACAACCGCCAAACGGCGCTCCACCAGCGTCTCCACGCTGTCGGGTTTCCGCGCCCACAGCGACCGCAGCCGGAGGAGCCAGCCGGCGGCTCGCGATTTGGCAGGAATCGGGGCATCGAGTATGTCGAAAACTGGCAGGTCTATCCCGTCGAACGGCATCGTTTCCTCCTCTCGCGTCAGTGCCGACTCGAACCGGCCGCGAGCCGCAGACGCGCAGTGTTACACGGCCGGCAACGTCTTGCGTCGCGACGCCCGCTTATCGAGGGGCCGCGCAGGCAATTTCACGGCGTTGGGAAGAGTGGGAGCGGCATAAAACATCAGCGCCGCGACAGCGACCAACGCCAACGCGTCATCAAGAATTCGCCGCAGGGTGCGGCGGAATCCGGCGGGCGCGGTGCACTCACGGTTGACCCCGCCGCGCCGCCGCACCGCCGCATCGCGCGCCACCCGCGGGCGCCAGTACGTCGAGTCCCACATGCCGACGGCCTCGCGCAACTCATCGCTCGCTTCGCGGCTGATCGGCCATACCGCACGGCCGCGGCGAGAGATGCGCGCACTGCCCGCGGCATCGAAAGAGAGCCGACAGCGGCTCGGCCGGTGGCGCAGGCAGCCGCGGCGGATTTCAAAGGCTTCCGGTTCTTCGCTGAAGGCCCGGATCAGGGCGCCCGCATCAGGACAGCGTTGCATCGTTGACACCCAAGCATTTCTCGGGAGAGGCGGCGCGACTGTCACAAAATCACCGGCATCCCCGCGCCAGTGCCATCGTCGCTGGCCAGTCCCATGGCCACCGTACCGTGCCCGTAGAGCGTGGCGTGAAATCCACAGCTCGCAACGTTCACGCTTAAAGCCATTGCCCTGGAGGGTGGCGGGGTTGAACGCCCACGCCAAGGCGTACGCAACGAGCGCGGCGCCGAACTCGCTCAGTCGGGAGCACAGACGATTGCGAGCGATAATCGCGGTGGGCGTAAAGCCAAGGGCGCGCGCGATGCGCAGCAGTTGATCGAGGCGGCTGCGCGGCACGAGCGCCGGGCGCGCCCGCAGGGCGACGACCCCGCACAGCGACGGCTCGCGTTCAAGGTGGTCTGCGAGTTCCGCCAGGGATGCGACGAGGTGCCGGCGCCAAGCGAGCCCCCGACCAAGACCGGTGGCGTCTGACGACAGGCCTGCGAGGTGTTCGTTCCACAGGTGCAGTTCCAGGATCGGGCTTCCCGGGAGGACGCAGATCCCGTCGGGCAGCCGGACGCCGGCGGGGGCGCGTGCCGGGGCGATGCGCAACAGGCATTGCGGTCGGTCGCTGAATTCGCGGATGCCGTAAAGGCGGCGAAGCAGCCGGTCGAGCGTCGCGACGAGACAACGGCGCACAACCGCGGACCCAGCGCCGTCGCAGCCGGTCCGCAATCGGGGCGCGTGCGGCCACGGGGCCGCGCCGCCGCCCTCGGCAAGCTGGTTCCCGATCCGCGGCGCCGGCGCGAATGCCGGATCCGAAAGGATCAGTCCCGCCATCACACCTCCTTGGCGGAGGCCTCTCGCAGCGACGAACGTGGACGTTCGTCATCGACTGACAGGTCCCCGCCGGACATCGCGAAGGGGAGCTGGTACGGGAGCCCACCTTTGCGGTGGGTCCAGCCAAAAACATCCCACCACGCGTTTACGCAGTAGGAGTCATCAGCCTCATCGGCGTTTTCGGGGTACTCCATCCCGGCACGCGACAACGTGGTGTTGCCGGCGGCGCGAGTCAATATCCCGGCGAACCGCGTGCGGAATTTGCCTTTGCAACGATCGCGGTCACGCGTCGGAGCGAATGACGGACTTTGTCGCTCGGCAGCGATTGATCCGCGCGATTCAGCGCCCGGTCGATGGCCGTGCTCGTCTCGTCGTAATGCTCGGCGAGCCAGCCTTCGATCTCGACGGTCAACAGCCAGTCGGCCGATGGCAGTAACCCGATGAGGCGGCATACCGCCCGCTGCCGGTCCGGCAAATTCCGCTTCGTAGCCAGCGCGAGTTTGCATGCCAGCGCTGCGAGACGCTCATCTGCAGCCTCCATCAGCGGGCGCAGCAGCGACCACGCCGCCGCGCTGACCCCGATATCGCACAACAAGCCGAGCGCGCTGCGCCGCAGGCGACGGCTGGACGCCGTCTCGAACTCTGCGCAGGGAATTGGCTTCAGCGCGATTGCGATGAGCGGCGCGCGTGCCGCCGACCCGGTCTTGCGGATCGCCGCTTCGGCGACGCCGCGGGTAAAATCGCTCGACAGGCCTTCGATCAGACGCGGCATCGCTGCTTGTCGGCCCATCTCGCCGAGCGCTTCGACGACGCCCGCCAGACGGCGTTTTTCGGCGATCCGCATCAGTGCCTCGAACGCCGCATCGTCGCGGCGATGCTTGAGCGCGCGGGCGGCGGCATTGATGACCGCATCTTCGCCGGTACGCTCGACAGGGTCGACGATCTCGACCTCCGGCGCCGCCCGCAGGAAATCCAGCAGCACCTCCTCCGCCCGCAACCCGGCAAGCGCAGCAACCGCGTTGCAGCGCGGCTGGTACAGCCCGCTCGCCTCGCGCCGAAACAGGAAGTCCCGCAGAGGCGCGATTGCCGCCGCCCCGATCGCGATCAACTCCAGCACCGCCCGGTCGGCGTCGCGGAGGCCTTGCAGGCGCGCGATCAGCCGCTCGGCGCCTGCGCGCCCAGATTGCTCGGTATTGCTCTGTGCCGACACGCGACCGGCTTCTCCTCCTCGGCGTTACGCCGACCGGGCTGCTGCGCTCGGCTGCCGGAGGAGGGCGGTTGGGGTGGGAGCGGAGATGAACCCCCGCCGCGCTCGCCGGCAGCAGCAGTCATCAGCCTTTCGGCAACGTCCGGGGAACTCCATCCCGCAAGGGATAGCTGGAACTCATCGGCAGGTCCGTCAAGCCGTCTCCGACCCCCAAGCCTACGCGATCAGCAATTGACGTGCGCCGATCTGCGCGGGCATGGACCACGGCCGGGGTCGAGTGCCGGCGCGACCGTCACCGTTACACGGGGCAATCCTATGCCTTCACCACCAAGATCGTGCACGTGCTGTGCTGCGAGCGGGGGCGAGCAAGTTGGGAGGCGCTGATCGTCGCCGAGCGCTGGGCAACCGGTGTTCCCGAGACCGTGTTCCGGCATGCCAAGTGGATGCGGCTCGTCGCGGGCAAAGCCTCCGACCTGCGAGCCTGGATACGCCGCCACCGGCCCGCGAGCCTCGCGTCCTCTACAGGGAATGCCGCCGATCCTTGACATTGCCGGGCGGCGTCCTCAGCTTAGCCGCGGCGAAGGAGTTCGCCTTCAAGCGCCGTCCGCACGCCGGCGGCTGATGACTCCTGATTGAAGCCGAGCGGGCCTCGCCTGTCCTCGGCGTCACTCGGGAGCATTGTGGCATGGACCTGCGCCAATACGAGCAGATCAAGTTTGAACTCGCCGAATTGCTGCGCAGTTCGGGCGCTTCCGACTCGCGACTGCCGCAAGCGACGCAGAAGCGGGTGCGGGAGCTGTTCAGCCGCCTCGCCGAAGACCGTTTCAATCTGGTGGTCGTCGGCCGCTTCAGCCGCGGCAAGAGCTCGCTGATGAACGCCGTCTTCGGCACGGATCGCCTGCCAACCGGCATTCGTCCGCTGACCTCGGTGATCACGACCGTTACCTATGGCAGCAGGGAGAAGGCTGTCATTCGCTTCGCCGGGCTGAGCCTGCCTGAAGAAATCCCACTGGCGAAGCTGCCGCAATACGTCACGGAACAGGGCAATTCCGGAAATTACCGCCGGGTGGCAATTGCCGAGATCCAGCTGCCGGTCGAGATCCTGCGGCGCGGCTTTCATTTTATCGATACGCCCGGTCTCGGGTCGCCGATCGTCGAAAACACCCGGACGACCGAGCGCTTCCTGCCGGAGGCGGATGCCTTTGTGCTGGTCACCAGCTTCGAGGGGCCGCTGTCGGAGGAGGAGGTGCGCTTTCTGCACACCGCGCGCGCCTCGGGCAAGGCCGTGTTTGTCGTCGTCAACAAGCTGGATATGGCCACCCCGGCCGAGCGCGACGAAGCGCTCGGCTATCTGCGCGATCGGCTGCGGGGCCTCTTCGACGGCCAGGGCCTTGGGATTTTTGCGCTGTCGGCGCGCGACGGGCTCGCGGCAAAGCAGCAGGGAGACCAATCGCTGCTCGCGGCCAGTGGCTTGCCGGCGTTCGAAAACGAGCTGGTGCGGTTTCTGATTGACGACAAGAGCCGCCATTTTCTGCTCGGCATCTGCCAGCGAACAGCCACCCTGTTGGCCGAGTTGTCGCAACCCGACGAGACCGCGCAGTTCAGGCAGCGCCTGGCCGAAATTGCCAAAGGGATCGGCGGCGGCGGGACCGGCCGGGCGCTGGAGGGAATTCTTGGCATCGCGAGCGCAGCGGCGGTGCCGCCAACGCGAACCGGCCCGTGCGAGATTTGCGGCCACGTGACCGAGCGGTGTTTCGAGTTTCTGCGGCATTTTCAGTACGACATCACGGTCAACCCCGACCGCCGGCGGCAACTCGCCGAGCGCGGCGGCCTGTGCAGCTTCCATACCTGGCTCTACGAGCAGGTGGCGTCGCCGCAGGGGACCAGCATGGGTTATGCGGCGTTGATCGAGCGCTGGGCATCGACGCTCAGCGCACTCGCCGCGCCGCGCGTGGCAGCGTCCTTCGGAGCGCCCGGACCGAACCGCCTGCACATTCCTGATTCCATCGTGTGCTTGTTGTGCGATGCGCGCACGGCCGCGGAAGGCGCGGCGGTAACGGCTGTTGTGGGGCGGCTGCGCCACCACCCTGATGAGGCGGTGGCCGCGCTATCCGAATTGTGCCTGCCGCATCTCCGGCTGCTCGTCGCGGCGCTCGGCGATCTCCCGGTGACCAGAAACCTGCTCGCCCGGCAGGCGGCGATGCTGCGGCGCCTGGCGGAAGACATGCAGCGATACGCATTGAAGCATGATGGCCTGCGCCGTCACCTCGCCAGCGACGAGGAGACGAAGGCCGCCGAGCGGGCGCTGATGATCCTCGCCGGCCATCGCACGCTCAACACGCCGTCGCCGCGTTCCTGAGAAATCGGGAAGTGGACTTCCACAGCATCCTGTTCCGCGACGGCACCGACAGACGGCGGGCCGAACAGGCCGTTGCACCCGACTGTTTCGTCGACCTCAACCTCGACCAGATCGTCGCCGCCGTCACTGCCGGCCGCGAGGAATACGATCTCAAGCCGTTCTTTTATTCACCGTTGCAGGAACTCGACGCAATCGCCTTTCGCCACGAGGTCATGCGCGACCTGGCGGAGCCTGCGCTGTTCGACGACATCGGCGCCTTTGCGCAGGCGATGCGGACCGTCCGCGCGCAACTCCTGCAGTCCGACAAGCTGCGTCACCCGCTGCAGAAGCAGCGGTGGTTTCTCGACGCGACGGTCACCTGGTGCCGCGCGATCCTGCGCCTGGCGGCCGACCTGTCAAAGGCGAACCTCGCCTCGCGCGGCTTTCAGGGCTTGCGCGCCTACGTCGACGACTATGTCGCCGGCGACAGCTTCGCGGCGCTGCACCAATCGTCGGAAGAGCTCGTCGAGCGGCTCGCCTCGATCGAATACGGGGTGCTGATCCAGGAGACGCGGGTCGATGTGCGGCGCTACGCCGGCGAGCCGGACTACAGCGCCGAGGTCCTCGCCACCTTCGAGCGGTTCCGCCAGGACGCGGCACACGGTTACAAATTCGATTTCTCCGAGCCGCCGGACGTCAACCATATCGAGGGGCAGATCCTCGACCGGGTTGGGTTGCTCCATCCCCTGGATTTCGCAAAGCTGAGCGAGCATTTCGCGATCGGAGCCAGCTTTCAGGAGCCGACCATCCTTCGCTTTGACCGCGACGTGCAGTTTTACCTCGCCTATATCGAGCATCTGGCTCGGTTTCAGGGCCATGCGCTGCCCTTCTGCTATCCCCGTGTGACCGAAATCCGCGACGAAATCTATGACGACGAGGGGTTCGACCTGGCGCTCGCCAACACATTGCTGGCGCGTAATGCGGCGCCCGTCTGCAACGATTTCCGCCTGGGAGGCCCGGAGCGCATCATCGTCGTTTCCGGCCCGAACCAGGGCGGCAAGACGACCTTTGCCCGCACCTTCGGTCAATTGCACTATCTGGCCAGCCTCGGCTGCCCGGTCCCCGGCCGGCGCGCGCAGCTCTACCTGTTCGACCATATCTTCACCCATTTCGAGCGCAGCGAGCAGATGGTCAACCTGCGCGGCAAATTGCAGGACGACCTGATCAGGATCCACGACATCCTGGCCAAAGCCACGCCCCGCAGCATCATCATCATGAACGAAATCTTCACATCGACGACGCTGCGCGATGCGGTCGCGCTGAGCCGCAGGATCGGCGCGGCGATCATCGACCTCGATCTTTATTGCATGTGGGTCAGCTTCATCGACGAATTGTCGGCGCTGGGCGAGACGACCGTCAGCATGGTCAGCACGGTCATCCCCGACAACCCGACCGAGCGGACCTTCAAGATCATCCGGCGGCCGGCGGACGGTCTCGCTTACGCGCTGTCGATCGCCGAGAAATATCGGCTGACCGGCGAGACGATCAGAGGGCGCATCGCCGGATGAAGGCGCGTCTGTTATACCCGAACCGGGATTTCGACTGGCGCCCGCCGCTCGCCGCGGCGGCGGTGCGGGAAGCGGCGCGCACCGGTCGGCGGCTGCCGCGCCAGGCGACCGATCGGCCGGTGGAACTGCCGTGGAACGCCGCAACGCTGACCGCGGATCTGTCGCTCGACACGCTGTTCGAGGCGATGGCGGGCGGCGACGATTGCATCTTCGAGGTCGCGCGGGCGGTGATCTTCGGAGCGCTGACCTCGGATCTCGACACGATCCGCCATCGCCAGGCGGTGTTGCAGGAGTGCCTCGACCACCCGCGCGTCGTGCGCGAGCTTTATGCCGTCGCGGTCGAGGCGATGGAAAAGGAGCGGCGGCATTACTTCGGTTCCTACCTCGCCCGCCATCCCGATTCGCTGCTGCGCTATGCCGTCGAGCTGATGGCCGATCTCGTCGCTTCGCTGAAACGGCTGCGCAAGATCGCCGATGCGCACGCGCAGCGTTTCGGTTCGGCGCAATGGACCGGCTTTTTTACCGCCCTCCAGGCCGATCTCGACGATTCCTGTTTCGCCGAGGCCGGGCATCACCTGAGGCAACTGAGGTTCCGCGACGGCGTGCTGCTGAGCGCCGGTCTGGGATCGGGCAACCGCGGCGCCGGCTACGTCCTGCGCGGGTTTCCGCAGCGCCGGGGGTCGTGGCGCGAGTGGTTCGGCGATATCCTCGACGCGCTGCGGCGCCGGCTGCCGCAGCGCGGCGATGCCGCGCCGCGCTGGCTGCGGCCGGAGGATTCGCCGGTCTACAGCTTTTCGCTGCATCCCCGCGACGAGGCCGGCGCCCGCGCGCTCGTTGAACTGCGCAACCGCGGCATCGCCCGGGTGACCGACGCGCTGGCGCAGTCGGCCGAGCATGTCCGCGATTTCTTCGGCATGCTGCAGGCCGAGCTGGCGTTTTATGTCGGCTGCCTCAACTTGCGCGACCAGCTCGCAAAGCAGCGCCAGCCGATCTCGATGCCGCTGCCGGCCGCCGCCGAGGAGCGCCGGCTGGCGTTCCGGGGCCTCGCCGATATCTGCCTCGCGCTGGAGCTCGATCGGCCGGTCGTCGGCAACGACGCCGATGCCGACGGCAAGGACTTGATCATCGTCACCGGCGCCAACACCGGCGGCAAGTCGACCTTTCTGCGCAGCCTCGGCCTCGCCCAATTGCTGATGCAGGCCGGCATGTTCGTCGCGGCCGACGAATTCCGCGCCGGACTCTGCCGCGGCATCTTCACCCACTACAAGCGGGAGGAGGATGCCGGGATGCAGAGCGGCAAGCTCGACGAGGAGATGCGTCGGATGAGCGAAATCGTCGATCATCTGGCGGCCCATTCGCTCATTCTGTTCAACGAATCCTTCGCCGCGACCAACGAGCGCGAAGGCTCGGAGATCGCTCGCACCATCATGACCGCGCTGGTGGAGAAGCGGGTCAGGATCGGCTGCGTGACGCATCTCTACGAACTGGCGCACGGGTTTCACGCCGGCAATGAGGGGAACGTGCTGTTCCTGCGCGCCGAGCGCGCCCGCACCTTCAAATTGCGCCAGGGCGAGCCGCTGCCGACCAGCTTTGGCGACGATCTCTACCGCGACATCTTCGGCGGCGACGCGGGCGCCGCGCCCGACGATCGCAGACTGCGCGAAGCCGCCTCCTGATCCGCCGCGCCCGCGGGCGCGGGGCCGTCGGGTTCAAACTCACCCGGCCGACGCACGATCCCGGCGCCGAGCGCGCCGGCGAAGGCGAGGACCGCGCCTGCCCCGGTAACGACGGCGCGCGCGACTGCCGGGATCAGCAACGACACGACAAACCCAGCGAGCGTCAGCGCGGCGACCGTGCCGACGACGACGGCGGCTTGTCCGAGCCAATAGGCCCGTTGCCGCCGCAGCGCCTCGCCGGCAACATCGACGCTACGGAAGCGACGGGCGAATTCGCTCCACTCGAGCAGCGCCAGCACGGCCAACCCGAAGATCGTCGCGCCGATCACATCGAGGCCGGGCCGCTCGGACCAGACGGCGAGGGCATAGCCGATCGCGGCCAGGATGCAGCCGGCAACCACCCCGCCGGTGGCGCGGCGGATCACCCCGATCGCCGCGACCGCGGCGGCAATCGCCGCGACCGTGATGACCGATGCCGACGGCGCGGTCCAGATCGGCACGGCCGCCATGACAACGATCGGCGGCGCGGTCCAGCGGCGCTTCATCGCCGCCTCGCCCGGGGCGAGCGGGATCGCGCGAGCGGCGCCAGCGCCGCGTCGAGCGGCGCATCGGGCAGCCACTCGATGACGGCGAGGCCGCGCTGCCGCAGCGCGGCGACGCGCTGCCGCCACTCGATCGCCCAGAGCCGACAGGCAATGTCGTCGACGAACGATCCGACGAGCATCCGACGCAGCGGCGCGACCGGCGAGATGGCCAGCACGATGACCTCGAAGCCGCGTGCCGCGAGGTCGGTCGTCGCCGTGATAAAGCGCTCGTCGAGCAATGGCGTCAGCGCGATGACCAATGCCTGCCGCGGCAGGACGCGGGCGGGCAGCCGGTCGAGCTGCGGCACGACATAGCTGAAATGGGTCGCCGCCGGGAGCAGCGCCTCGACCAGCGCGTCGGCTTGGCGCGCTCCGGTCGCGGGGTTGATCCAGCGCAGGAAGCCGCCGAACTCGACAAACCCGACGCGGTCGCGGCGCGCCAGATAGGCTCCGGCGAGCGCGGCGGCGGCCCGCACCGAGAGATCGAGCGTGGAATAGGGCGGCGCGCCGGCGTCCGACAGCGCATCGAGCAGCAGCACGATATCGGCGTTCCGCTCCTCTTGGAACTCGGTGACATAGAGCTCGCCGCGACGCAGCGAGGCGCGCCAGTTGATGTGACGAGTGCGGTCGCCCGCGACGAACGGCCGGATCTCGCCCGGCTCGATCCCTTCCCCGAGCAGCGGAGAGACATAATTGCCGAACGAGGACCGCGTCCGGGACGGGCGCGGAACCTGGCGGAGGCGCGCAACGCCGGGATAGACCGCGATCGGCTGCGGCCCGGCCCGGCGCGTTTCGGCCACAGCGAGGCCGGACAGGTCCCATAAACGGATATGCAAGACGCCGACGTCGAAGCGGCCGCGCGCCGGGCATCCGATCTCGAAGCTCCAGCACGCCTCTTGTCCGGGGCCGACAGCCAGGACCGTCCGGTTCCTGCCGGGATCGATTTCCACCGTCGCGGGGAGCGCCACCAGGATTTCGACAATCGGCAGCGCATCCTGCGCCGCGACGGTCGCGGTGATGCGCACCCGATCGCCTTCGGACAAGCGGTTAGCGGAAATTTCCTGGTGCAGCGCGAAGCGCGGCTCGGGTCGCAGGCGGCTCCCGCTCAGCAGACCGACTGCCAGCGGAATGGCGGCGACGAAAAGCTCCGCGCGCCCGCAGAGGATGCCGAGAAACAGCATCCAGGCCATGGCGGTCGCCAGCGCAAACGCGAGCGGCGTCGCCCGCACGTTCATGACGGGACTGCGGTCGGTGTCGGCACCTGGCCGAGCAGCTCGGCGACGATGTCGCCGGGATCGATGCGCGAGACCCAGAGTTCCGGGCGCAGTACCAGCCGGTGGGCCAGCGCCGGCACCGCCATCGCCTTGACGTCGTCCGGCGTCACGAAATCGCTGCGGCGCAGCGCGGCGGCGGCCCGCGACAGCCGCAACAGCGCGAGGCTGCCGCGCGGCGAGGCGCCCAATGCGACGCGCTGGTCGTCGCGCGTCGCGCGCACGATATCGACGATGTAGTCCTCGATCGAGCGATCGACATGCACGTCTTCGAGCGCGGCCTGCATCGCCAGCACTTCGCCGCGCGTCACCACCTTCGCAATATGCGCCTCCTCGGAGCGGCGGGCGCGGCGCCGCGCCAGGATTTCGCGCTCATCGTCGCGTCCGGGGTAGCCGACCGCGATGCGCATCAGAAAGCGGTCGAGCTGCGCCTCGGGCAACGCGTAGGTGCCTTCGAGGTCGACCGGGTTCTGCGTCGCGATGACGAGAAACGGGGTGTCGAGCGGGTAGGATCGGCCCTCGACGGTGACCTGGCCTTCCTGCATCGCTTCGAGCAGCGCCGATTGGGTTTTCGGGGTCGCCCGGTTGATCTCGTCGGCCAGCAGCAGCTGCGTGAAGACCGGCCCGCGGCGAAACTCGAAGCGCGCCTCGCGCTGATCGTAGAGAAAACTGCCGGTGATATCGCCGGGCAGCAGGTCCGGGGTGAACTGGATGCGCTTGAAGTCGAGGTCGAGCGCTTCGCCGAGCAGCCGGGCGATCAGCGTCTTCGCCAGCCCCGGATAATCCTCGATCAGGATGTGCCCGTTGGCGAGGACCCCGGCGAGCAGCCGGCGCAGTACCTCGTCCTTGCCGACGATGATCCGCGACAGCGCCTCGAGCACCTCGTCGCAGCAGGCCGCGATCTCGATGACCTGCATCATCGGCCGGTCCCGCCATCCTCGATCCGCGCGACGAGGCCGGCGATGGCGGCGGCCCGGCGCGACCGCCCGCGAAAAGGCCAGCCGCGCTCGGTCGGGAGCGGCGCGTCGCTCGGTCGGCATCCGCGCGCCGCTGCCAAGGCGCACAGGCGCGGCCACAGGAGCTTCTCGAAGTAGAATCGGCTGGCGCGGCTGTCGGCCACCTCTTTGCGGATTTTGACGAACCCCGGATCGAGCCTCGCTCGCGGCGGCGGCGCCGTCAGCGCGTCGTCGAATTCGGAGGGCCGCTCCCAGCGCGGATCGCCGCGGAAATAGCCGCGCAGATGGAGCAGCATCACGCCAACAACAAGGACTACCGCCAACCGGATCACCATCGGCCGGTTCGCGGCGGCGGCCGCATCGTAAATATATGCGGTCGCCGGCGCCATGACGGCAAACAGCACCGCATACCCCGCCACGACAAGCGGCCAGCGCCGTTCACGATAGCGCGGCATCGGCTCTCCCCCTTTCCTTGCCCAGGGCGCCGCGCAGCGCGATCAGCGAGCGCAACGCGATCTCCCGTTCCGGCGTGCCGACCGGATGGGCGCTGAAACGAGCCAGCTCGAAGACACCGGTCAGCGCGCCGATCGCAGCCGCCGGCAACGCGAACCTGCCGAGCGCCGCCCGCATGAACTCGACCGGCGTCTGCCAGGGCCGCCGCGGAAAGGCCGCCGTGGCCAGCGCTCGCTCGAAATTCTGATAGATCCTGATGATCGCGACGCGCGGGTCCGGCTCATGGCTCAGCTCGTCGAGGCCGGCATCGACCGCCGCGGCCAGCGGCGCCCGCAGGGCGGAAGTATCAGCCGGCAGCCGGGCCAATCGATCGCCAAAGCGCAACCACAAGACAAACCCCAGACTGCCGAACCCGATCAGCAGCGCCAGGGCGCCGATCAGCCCGGTGGCGGCTGGCGACGCCGGCGCGGAAGGCGCGGCTGCGGGCGGTCGGATGGTTGGCGTCCGGCCTTGCAGCGCGCCGGCGACGAGGCTGCTGGAGCTCGGCCCAGAGCCGGCGGTCCGTCCGAGCCAGAAGATCGTGCTGCCGAGCATGGCGCCGGGGAGGAGCACGAGCAGCAGCAGCGCCACGGGCAACAGCCGCGGCAGCCGCTGCGGCTCGTGGTACATCTGGTAATCCTCCTCGCCTTTCTTGCGGCGCGGCCGAGGCCGCGGCAGGAGCATCGCGATCAAGATCAGGCTGGCGATCGACAGCGCCGCGACGGCTGCGATGATCAGCCAACCGGGCAGCGGCACCCACACCCGCGTCAGCACTCCCGCGACCCGCTCCCCTTGCGGCTGCGCCAGAGTCCCCGCCAGCGCGAGAACGAGGCCGCCGCCGGCTGCCAGGGTCGGCGCGTATCGCAGGCGCGGCGACATCAGCTTACGGATCGGATTGCGCGGGCGGCGGCCGCGGGCCGGATCAGTGCCGTCGGTGCAGGGGCCTGGCGATCCGCGGGGAAGAGATTGGCCTGCCGCATCGAAATACCTCCTGCAAAAAGCTGTCGCCCTTGCAGGAGTCATCGGCCCGGATGGGCATGCGAGGCGAACTCCACCGCCGGCGATCATGTGGCGCGCAAACTCGACCGGGTCAAGCGGACGATCGGCGAGTGAGCCGCGTCGCCAGAGCCGGTAAGCGGGGCTGGATGCGCACGTCATCACCGAACTCGGTTTCGCGCCGAGGAGGAGAGCGCCGCCGCGCGGTTCGGCCTTGAACGGCCCTGCTTCACTGGTCAGGGCGAGCCTCGCAAAGGATCGGGCAATGCGCGTACGAGCCTACGTGGAACCGCGTATTGCCGGCCTCGAGGCCATCGGCGATTTTCGCCAGCAGGCAAGTACGGCTTATCGGCTCGGTATGGAGGTGAGACCATGGCAAGCACCGGCAGCGTCAGCGCGTGGGAAGAAGCTTTGCTCGTGGCGATGATCCAGTATCCGGTGCCCGTGATCACCGGACCACAAGATATTGCGACGCAAGTACGGCAAATCTGCAAAGCCGTCGACTCAACCAAGGCAGGTTATCCCGATCTCGATTTGATCGTTTTTCCGGAATATTCGACGCAGGGCCTCAATACGGCGATCTGGAGCTACGACGAGATGCTCTTGACGGTGGAGTCGCCGGAGATCGGGGCGTTCAAGGCGGCGTGCAAACGCAACAAGGTGTGGGGCGTCTTTTCGCTGATGGAGCGTAACGACAACCCGAAGCTCGCTCCGTTCAATTCGGCGATCATTATCAACGCTAAAGGCGATATC
>DATJUL010000280.1:0-5767 GCA_035502295.1 Allostellaceae bacterium
GATATCGCCGGCTTGGTCGTTTACGGCGACAACCTGCTGACGACCGACGCACCGGCCGATCGCGACCAGGATTCGGCCGCCGTGCAACTGGCGATCTGGTCGATCGAGTTTGCCGATTTCACCTATTCGGCGTACCCCGACTCCGGCGATCCCGCTTCCACGGCCTTGATCACCGAGACCAACGACCTGATCATGCTGGCGCCGTCATTGCACGGGAACGGGCTGGAGCTGGAGGGGTTGGCCGGGCAGCAGAGCTTCGCGATAGACCCGGTGCCCGAACCGAGCGCCCTGTCGCTGTTCGGCACGGCGCTCGCCGGTCTGGCGCTGTGGCGGCGACGCGGATGGCGCGCCCCGCCGTCGCCCCGCGCTGCGCTCAGGCGCGCTTGAAGAAGCGGTCGGCGTTGGCGGCCATCAGCTTCACCCGCGTCTGGGGCTTCATGTCCCAAGCCAGGAAATTGCTGACCGTGTCGGGGAACTGGCATTCCGAGTGCGGATAGTCGGAGGCGTACATCAACACGTCGTCGCCGAGAAAGCCCCGCACCATGTCGAACATGTCCGGCCCCTCGTGCCGCTCGACGCTGCAGAAATAGCGGCCGCTTTGCAGATATTCGCTCGGCTTCATCTTCAATTGCGCGGTCGAGCCGACATAGGCGTACTGCTCATCCATGCGGCGGCCCCAGAACGGCAGCCAGCCGAAGCCGCATTCCAGCGTCCCGACCCGCAATTCGGGATGGCGGTCCATGATGCCGCCGCCGATCACCGAGGCGATAAAGCGCATCGCGCCCCACGGGTGGGACGCCAGCCGGCCGAGAAAGATGTTGTCCCACAGGTCGAAGACGCCGGGGAAATAGGGCGGCGTCCAGGTAAAGCTGTGATGCGCGATCGGCAGGTCGTGCTCGACCGCCGCCCGCCAGATCGGTTCCAGCGTCGGATGGTCGGCCGGGATGTCTTTCGTGACGAGCGGCATGACCGCGACCGCCCAGCGCGATTTGCCCCACTCGCGGATTTCCTTGACCGCGGCGTCGACATCGCGGGCCGAGGCGACGATCATGCTCTTCAGCCGGTCGGGGTACTGGCTGCTGAAATCGCCCATGTGGCGATGAAACGCGCGGATGATGTTGACCTCGATCGCCGGGTCGTCGTGGCCGACGAGGCTCGTCCACGAGGTCGGGATCAGGAAATGCGTGTCCGTGCCCTCGTCGTCCATGTCGTGGACGCGGGCCGCGGCATCGTCGTCCTGGACGCCGGGGCGCGGCTGCTTCGACCCCATCCAGTGCGTGTCGCGGCCGCTGTGCGCGTCGCGCGGCGCCGCTTCGCCGAGGATGCGCTTATACGAGATCTGGCCAAAGCGGTAGACGTGGCGGCCGGGCGAGGCGCCGGGGCCGTCGGCGCGCACCGGCAGGCGGTATTGCGCCAGATCCGGCAGACGCGCGCGAAAGGCGGGATCGACGTATTTGTCGAGCACCTCGGCCGTCGGTTCGACATGCGTATCGGCGTCGAATACGCGCAACCCGTTCTTCATCTGGCGTCTCCGTGACTGGCTTCGTTCCACCCTATACACCCGCCTCGGGCAGGCGGGAATGACGGCGCCGAGTGTAGCGGAAAATGCTCGACCGCGAGGCGCAGATTTCGTAAGGCTGGCACGCCGGAACGAACGAGGACGACAAGCACGATGCCGCGCGTGACCTATATCGACACCGCAGGAAAAGAGACGACGCTCGACATCCCCGTCGGCACCAGCGTCATGCAGGCTGCGGTCCTGAACGGCGTCGACGGCATCGTCGCCGAATGCGGCGGTTCGTGCATGTGCGCGACCTGCCACGTCTATGTGCGCGACGACCGGCTGGCGATGACGCCGCCGATCGGCGAGGACGAGGAGGCGATGCTCGACGGCACGGCCAGTCCGCGCCGCCCGAACAGCCGGCTCTCTTGCCAGCTCGTCGTGTCGCCGGAAATGGACGGGCTCGTCGTTTACACCCCCGAGACGCAGACCTGATGGGCTCGCAGCTCTTACCCGTCATTGCCGCGCAAGCGGGAATCCAGGGCTGCAAGGCGGAGCGTCGGCCCTGGACCCCCGCGTTCGCGGGGGCGACGACAGAGCGGTAGCGGCATGGCCCAGAACCGCGTCGTCATCGTCGGCGCCAGCCACGCCGGGTTTCAGCTCGCCGCCTCGCTGCGCCAGCACGGCTTTGACGGCACCGTCACGCTGGTCGGCGACGAGACGGTGCTGCCGTATCAGCGCCCGCCTTTGTCAAAGGATTTCCTCGACGGCAAGATCGGCCTCGATCTCCTGCTCATGCGTCCCGAGGCGTTTTACCGCGATCAGCGCATCGACTTCCTGCCCGGCGTGCGGGTCGCCGCGATCGAGCGCGGCGAGCGCCGGGTGCGGCTCGCAACCGGCGCCCCTCTCGCCTACGACCATCTCGCGCTGGCGACCGGCGCGAAGAACCGCGTGCCGCCGCTGCCCGGCGTCGAGCTCGACGGCGTTTGCTATCTGCGCACCTTGGCCGAGACGGAAACGCTGCGCGAACGGCTCGCGGCCGCAGAGCGCATCGTCGTGATCGGCGCCGGTTTCATTGGCCTCGAATTCGCCGCCGTCGCGCGCGCCCACGGCAAGCATGTGCACATCGTCGAACTGCTCGATCGCGTCATGGCGCGGGTCGTCTCGCTGCCGACCTCGCAGTTTTTCGCCGCGGCGCACCGCGCTTCCGGCGTCGAGTTCACCTTTGGCGCGGCGGCCCAGCGCATCGCCGGGCATGACGGCCGCGTCGACCACGTCGAGCTGGCCGATGGCGAGCGGCTCGCCGCCGATCTCGTGCTGGTCAGCGTCGGCGTCGTACCGAACACCGAATTGGCCGCGGCGGCAGGGCTCGCGGTCGCCGACGGCATCGTCGTCAACGATCATCTCTTGACCGCCGATCCGGCGGTCTCGGCGATCGGCGATTGCGCCTCCTTCCCCTGCCTCCACGCCGAGGGCCGGCCGACGCGGCTGGAAGCGGTGCAGAACGCCACCGACCACGCGCGCTGCGTCGCCGACCGCCTGGTCGGCAAGCCGCACCCCTATACGGCGCTGCCGTGGTTCTGGAGCGAGCAGGGAAAGCTGCGCTTGCAGATCGCCGGGCTGACCATCGGCCACGACAGCCATGTGCTGCGCGGCGAGCCGGAGAGCGGCCAGTTCTCGGTGTTCTGCTACAAGGCTGGCCGGCTGCTCGGCGTCGAGTCGATCAACCGCCCGGCCGATCACGCGATCGCCCGCCGCATCCTGGCGGCCGGCCGTGAAGTCACGCCGCAACAGGCGGCCGACGCCGGCTTCGATCTGCGCGCCGCCGCCACCGCCCGCCCCGGTTAAGGTCTGTTCACGAGCTATCGCTGTGCAGCGCAGCGCGAGTGACGGTGTAATTCCAGTCGCCATGGAAGTCGTGGCGCTGGCATCGGCGACCCTGACGCCGAGAAAAACGGCGGTTCGTCGAGATCATGAACAAACGAAATCGCGACGTCGCGCAAGCACCGCTCATCGCATGGTCTGGAAATCAGCAGCCCGGTGTGCCACGTTGAGGCCGAGACAACGGAGGTGTTGCGATGAGCCAGTTCGAGGTCGCCGAGAACAACGTTGCGGCGGACGCGGCGGGAGCCTTGTCAGCCTATGTGCCGCCGCTCCAGCGCACGGCGGGCCAGCCGGAGCCCATCGCGGCCAATGGCGGCCTGTCCTACCTGGCGTTCGACCAGGACGGCGATGCGGGAACCGCCAAGGCGCTCGAAGATGCGCTTGCCGCGATCGCCGAGGGCGAGGACCCGCGCGTCATCGACATGATCGACAAGGCGCCGCCGGGCCCGATCAGGACCAAATGGGGCCTCGGCTTCCGCGACTACGACGAATGCGTGAAGTACATCCGGCAGTCGAACAGCATGAAAGCCCCGGCGGGGGGTGTGGCGCTGCCGCTGCCCTATACCGTCTACGAGCGGCCGACCTACTCGGTCGTGCCGTCCAACGCTCTCTGGCGGGACCCGGCGCGCGCCGACATTGCGGCGATCCTGCGCCGGAACGCGGCGGACAAGCGGCGGCGGGACCTCTACTTCCCGCAGGTGTTGCGTGACGCGCGGCGCATCGGCGAGTATTACCCGGGCCTCTCGCCCAGCAGCCCCGAATGCATGGATCGGCTGGGCCTGTCGCTGGCCCACCTCGAGTCCAAGTGCGCGAACATCTACGATGCCGCGGAGGTGGAGCGCGTATTCTACCCCGAGATCGAGAAGCTGCTGCTCGAGTTCTTCCCGGACGCGACCGATGCGCTGGTCTATAACCACGACGTCTTCGACAAGGACTATGAGGGCGACCGCACCGAAGACCAGGACGGCCTCAACCCGGGGGTGAACGCCAATTACGCCAACCTGGTGCACAACGACCTCAACGACAACAGCGGCCGCGTGCGCTGCCGCGAGCTGCTCACCCGCAACCTGCGGAACTTCGGGCGCCCGCAGCACTATACCGAAGAGGAGGCCGACGCGAAGATGTCGCGCCGCTTCATGTCGATCAACCTCGCCAAGCCGATCGAGACCGTCGAGCAGTTTCCCTTCGTGCTCTGCGCTTGGCCCTCTTTCGCCGACCAGCGCTACATCAACAACTACCGGATCTACGACGACCGGGTCGGCGAGACCACCCGCTTCACCTACCGTCCCGACCACGAGTGGTATTGGTTTCCCCAGCAGAAACCCACCGAGGTCTCAATGCTCAAATGCTACGACTCGGTGACCGACGGCTCGGTGTCGCGGTGGTCTTTCCATACAGCCTGTACCGACCCGACCGCGCCTGCCAACGCCCGATGCCGCAAGAACGTCGTCGTCCGGTCCTTCGTCTTCTTCTAGAGAGGCCGCGCGCAGGAGACATAGCGGCGCCGTTCTGTCGCTGCGCTGTCGGCGCCAATGTCGCGGATGCGCCCTGGCGGGCGGCGGTGGTCGCCGCCGCCCTCCCAAGCCGAGAACCCTCGCGGCAAATCAGATCGGTTTACCGCGCGACCGCGACGATCTTGTTGCCATCGGGGTCGCGAAGATAGGCGAGATAAGCGCCGTTCGGCCGGACGCCGGGCGGATCCTCGATCGACGTACCGCCATTCGCGACGCCGGCCTTGTGCCACGCCTCGGCCATTTTCGCGTCGCTCATCATAAAGCCGATCGTGCCGCCGTTGGCGGCACACGCCGGCTTGCCGTCGATGGGCTGGCTGATCATAAAGCGGCCGCCATTGTGCGCGTAGGCTACCCGGCCTCTGGCGTCCACAGTACCGGGCTGCGCGCCCATCGCCGCAAACAGCGCATCGTAGAATTTCTTTGACCGGTCGATATTGTTGCTCCCGATCATGATATGGCTGAACATCTCCAACTCCTCCTTGTGAGAATCACGCAACGGCCCGCCGCCTGCGCCCTATAGGCGAAGGCGACCCGAGGGCGCGCACCAGTATGACGGCCTTCGGTCGGCATCAGGGCAGAAATCTGCCCCTTCGCTATCGCAGAGTGCGCTCGCGGGAGCGGCGGGCCCTCGCACGGCCGGCGCGGGCCGTCCACACCTGATCCGGGCATCCCGGCGTCGCTCGTCGCGAATGGCCGGTCAAGCCCGGCCATGACGATGAGGGGTGTGGCCTATTCGTAAACGAAAGCCGGGTCGCCGAGGTCGATCGCGGGGAATTCGTCCTTTTCGGTCCAGTAATCCTGGCTGTGCTGCCATTCCGCCTTGTCGCCGCGCCGCGGCAACAGATGCATGCCGCGCATCATGTAGCCG
>DATJUL010000281.1:0-14882 GCA_035502295.1 Allostellaceae bacterium
CGGCTGACCCGCGCCTGCCGCCGCACCGCCTTGCGCGCAACAGGCGACGGACGCAAACGCCTCTTTCGCCGGCGCCCCGATCCCTTCTGGCACTACGTTCAGCTTTGTTGACGGCTGGCGCTCGGACCAACAAACCATTAGATTAAATATGACCACCTAGAGCAGGTGCTATGCAAGTCGATCTCGATACGCTGAGGCAACGGGTCATCGACGCGACCCAAAAGTCTCCGCTGGCCGCTCATGTTGAGAACGTTACGATCGAGGCCGATCGAGATGCGGAGGGGGCCGATTTTTTGCGTGTTATTTTGCAAATAAAAGACCGCGGAAATCCAGACGAAGCAGATTTCGAATCACTTCTGGAAAAAATCGAGAGAGCAGTGGGTGATGTTGATGACCGATATCCCAGTGTCCGGTTTTCAGATGCGGCCTGATGGCCTCTTACGACGATGAACTGCTTGAGGCGGCACGGCTACTCGTTTGTCGTTCCGGCCAAAAAGGGAGGCTCCCGAGCGCGCGCATTCGCCGTAGCATTTCGACATCATACTACGCACTCTTTCATTTTATCTCGGATGAGGTTGGAATACGAGTCGTCGGAACGTATAATGACCTGCGGACCCGGCGTCGTATCCTGAGCCGGACGATAACCCACAAAGGCATCAAAACCGCCCTCGATAAAGTGCGGGGAGCGCAGGCAGATGCTTCAGTCGGAGAGTTTCTGCGGGTTGCCGAAGCAGCACCGGGTCCGGTAACGCCGCCGCTATTCGTCCGAAATCTGGCGAATGCATTCGTTGATGCGCAAGCAAAGAGGTTTGATGCAGACTACGATATGAATAAGCCGCTCAGCGAATTGGACGCTCGGCTATTAAGGGAACGAGCACGTCGCGTAATCCTGGCGTGGCGAGCTGCCAACACCCCAGCAGATCGAGACTTCAAGCGTGCACTCTGCCTTCTTATCCTTCTGAAAGGACAGTTGCGGTCCGAGGTTTAGGAAGGCATACACCATGGCGTGAGGTGGCGGCTGGCACGTCGCCGTTCGCTCAAGAGGAAGCGATGGCACAGGTTGGTACGGGTGAATACCGGTATGAGCTGATCCGCGATTTCCTGAAGCTGCCGGGCGGGGAACAATTCGGCCTCGTGAGTCGGGTGGCGGCGGATGGGCGGGACCGGATTTATGTGTTTCAGCGCAAGGACCCGCCGGTCGTCGTGTTCGACCGCGCCGGGACGTATCTCGGCGCGTGGGGCGCCGGCGAGGTCAGCGACCCGCATGGCCTCAAGATCGTCGGCGATACGGTCTACACGACCGACCGCTCAGATTCGGTCGCCAAATCGTTCACGCTCGACGGCAAGGTCACGCTCGCGCTGGGCACGCGCGGCCGGCATGCCGACACCGGCCGGGTCGAAAACTGGCTCGTCGAGCGCGCCGCCGGGCCGTTCAACCACCCGACCGAGATGATCCCTCACCCCAACGGCGACATTTACGTGACCGACGGCTACCGCAACGCCCGCGTGCACCGCTTTGCGGCGGACGGCAGCCTCAAGACGTCATGGGGCGCGCCGGGGCACGGGCCGGGCCAGTTCCACCTGCCGCACTCGATCGCGATCGACGCCGAGGGTCGCCTGCTGGTCGCCGACCGCGCCAACCGCCGCATCCAGATTTTCACGCCGGAGGGCCGCTACGTCGGCGAATGGACCGGCATGGGCGGCCCCAACGACATCACAAGCGGCCCGGACGGCAATTATTACATCGCCGAGCAGGAAGCCGACGGCAACCCCTCCTATGTCTGCATCCGCGACGCGCAAGGCCGCGTGCTGGAGCGCCTCGCCAGCCGCCACGTGCACGGCGTCGGCGTCGATTCGCGGGGCGACATCTATGCCGGGCTGACCCAGGACCGCAGCGTCGACAAATTCGTCCGCGTCGCCTGAGCCGCCGGGCGTCACGCAACCGCGGCGCTGCGGCCGAGATAGGCGCGGATCACCTCGGGGTCCTGCCGCACCGTGGCGGGCGATCCCTCGGCGATCTTCTCGCCATGGTCGAGCACGACGACGGTCTCGGCGAGGTTCACGACGACATCGAGCTTGTGTTCGATCAAGACGATCGACAGGCCGAGGCCGGCGAGGCTCTTGATCTGGTCGGCCAATTCCAATGTCTCGGCCGGGTTCATGCCGGCGGTCGGCTCGTCGAGCAGCAGGAGCTTCGGGCGCGAAGCGAGCGCGCGGGCGATCTCGACCCGCCGCCGGTTGGCGTAGGAGAGGCTGGAAACGACGTGATCGACGCGCGGCAACAGCCGGTTGCCGAACACCGAGAGGATTTCGATCGCGCGCTCCTTTGCCTCGCGCTCCTCACGCATCGTCGGCGGCAGTCGCGCGAGCGCGCCGAACGCGCCGGTGCGCAGCCGCGCATGCATGCCGATCAGCACGTTTTCCATGACCGTCAGGTTCGGAAACAGCCGGATGTTCTGAAAGGTGCGGGCGATGCCGCGCGCCAAGACGACATGCGGCGGCCGGCCGGCGATGTCGCTTCCGGCAAAGCGGATGTGCCCGTCATCGGGCCGCACGAGGCCGGTCACAGCGTTGAACAAGGTCGATTTGCCCGAGCCGTTGGGGCCGATCACCGCGACGACCGCATGCGCCGGCACCGCAAGCGAGACGCCGCGCAGCGCGACGAGACCGCCGAACGTTACGGTCAGGTCCGCGATGTCGAGCAGCGGCCCGGGGCGGCGCTCGTCGACCGCGCCGAGGCCTTCGAGGCCGGCGAAACCGCCGCCACGCGCCGCCGCGGCACTCTGCTCTGCCAATGACAGCGCCGCGACGCGCCGCGTCGCCGGGATCAGCCCTTCGCGGCGATAGAGCATCATGACGACGAGGATGATGCCGAAGATCAGCTCGATCGAGGAGGCGAGTTGGACGTGCTGCAGCCAGCCGACATCGACGAGGCGGCCGAACGTATTCACCCAGCCCGACAAATCCTGCAAAAACCACGATTGCAGCAGCTGCAGGATCAACGCGCCGACGACGACGCCCCAGACATTGCCCATGCCGCCGAATACGATCATGACGAGGACCATGACCGACACCGGAAACATGAACATCTCGGGTGTCGCGGTCTGCAGCTTCGCGACGTAGAGCGTGCCGGTCGCGCCGGCGAACGCGGCGCCGATGGCAAAGGCGAGCAGCTTGTAGCGCACCCGGTCGATGCCCATCGCCGCCGCGGCGATCTCGTCCTCGCGGATCGCCATCCAGGCGCGGCCGACGCGCGACACCTTGAGCCGCTGGCTGGTAAACATCAGAAACGCGACGAGCCCCAGCCCGACATAGTAATAGGGCGTCGCGCTGACCCCGAAACTGTAGCCGAAAAGCTGCGGCGGGATGACGCCGTTGAGCCCCTGCGCGCCGTTTGTGACAGAGGGCCAGTTGCGCGCGACGATCGGCACGATCTCGCCGAACCCCAACGTCACGATCGCGAGATAATCGCCCTTGAGGCGCAGGGTCGGGGCGCCGAACAGGATGCCGAACGTCGCCGCGATCGCCGCCGCGACCGGCAGCATCAGCCAGAACGACACCTGGAAATGCACGCTGCCGTTGACCTGCGAGACGAGGTCGAGCCACGCGAACGGCTGCCAGAACCCGCTCCACGCCGGATGCAATTGCCACGACGCGAGCGCGCCGTAGGAATAGGCGCCGATCGCAAAAAACGCCGCATAGCCGAGGTCCAACAGGCCGGCGAAGCCGACGACGATGTTGAGGCCGAGCGCCAGCGCGGCAAACGACAACGCGTTGGCCATCGCATCGATGTCGCCGTCGTTGCGGATCAGCGGCGGAAACAGCAGCGCCGCCAGCAGCACCAGCGCGATGCCGGCGGCGCGCATTTGCGGCGTCGCGAGGCCGCGCCGCGCCGGCTGCCTTGCCGCGGCGCCCGCTGCTGGCTCGGCGACGACCGCAGCGGCCTTGCCTTCCGCCCGGCCGGTCATCGCGTCAGGATTTGGTCGGCGCTGCGCGCCCGAACAGGCCCGAGGGCACGAAGACCAGCACCAGCACGAGGATCGAAAAGATGATGACGTCGGTCCACCGCACCGCGATCAATTGCCCGCCCAACGTCTCGATCAGGCCGATCAAGAGGCCGCCGACCATCGCGCCGGTGACGCTGCCGATGCCGCCTAGCACCGCAGCGGTGAACGCCCTGAGGCCCGCCGTATAGCCGATCAGAAAGCTCGTGTAGTTGTAATAGAGGCCGAAGATCAGCGCCGCAGCGCCGGCCAGCGCCGACCCCAGAAAGAACGCGGTCATGACGACCCGGTCGACGTCGACCCCCATCATGCGCGCCGCCTCGGCGTCCTGCGCCGTCGCCCGCATCGCCTTGCCGAGCCTGGTGCGGCTGACAAACAGCTGCAACCCGACCATCAGCGCCAGCGCGATGCCCCAGATCAGCACTTCGCGCAGATCGATCGTCGCGCCTGCGATCTGCCAGTGCCGCGTCGGCAGCGGGTTCGGGAAATTCTTCGCATCGGCCCCGGCGCCCAAGAGGATCGCGTTGAACAGGATGTAGGAGACGCCGATCGTGGTGATCATGCCGGTCGTGCCGGAAACGCCGCGCAGCGGGCGCAGCGCGATGCGCTCGATCGCGACCCCGAGCACGCCCGACCCCAGCATCGCGACGGCAAACGCAAACGCCAGCGCGCCCGCCAGCGCCAATCCGGTCAACACCCGGCTCTGGCCTGACAACCCCAACGCCTCGAGCGCCCACATGCCGAAAAACGAGCCGATCATGAACACATTGAAATGCGCAAAATTGATCAGCTCCAGGATGCCGTAGACCAGCGTAAATCCGATCGCCAGCAACGCGTACATCGCGCCAAGGCTTAGCCCGTTGATCACCTGCTGCAGCAGAACCGTGTAATCGACCATGAACGGTGTCTGAGATCAGAACTACGCCGTCTGCGGCGCGACGCCGAGATATTTGAACTGGTGCAGCACGTCATCGACCGGGTATTTCGGGTCGTGGACGCATTGGAAGACGCTGACGATGCGGTTGGTGATGTCGCCGTTCCGGTCGAAGCTGACCATGCCCTGCAATGTCTCGAGATGCGAGGATTGGATCGCATCGCGCACCGCGCCGCGCGTCACCGGCTTGCCCGCGGCGGCGACGCGCTTCACCGCGTCGAGAATGACCAGCACCGCGTCGTACGCGGTCACCGAATACCCCTCCGGCGCGCGGCCGTATTTTGCCTGGAAGCGCTTCGACCAGGCGATGACCTTGGGGTCGTTGAACACGTAGGGCGCTGCGATCGTCGCATACCAATTGGCGAAAGCCGGGAAGCCGGCCCCCGACAGCACCGACGAGCTGTACATGCCGTCGCCGCCGCCCTTCGTAATCTTGGGCAGGATATCGTAGGACTGCTTGACCAATTTGACGCCGGCCTGCGCGACGCCGCCGTAATAGAGGCCGTCGGGGTTGAGGGCTTTGATTTTGGTCAGGATCGTCGTGTAGTCGGCTTCGCGTGGATCGAGCTGGTCGTGCCCCAGCACAGCCATGCCGACCTTCTTGCCCTGCGCGGCAAACGCGTTCGCCATGCCGACCCCGTAGGCGCCGCTGTCGTCGAGCACGTAGATGCGTTTCACCTTCAGCGTCTGCGCGAAATAATTGGCCATGTTGGGGCCCTGGTAGGCGTCGGTCGTGACGGTGCGGAAATAGACCGCCTTGCCCGCCGGGCGGTATTGCCCGGCAAATTTCGGATCGGTGATGTCGGGGTTGGTCGAGGCCGGCGTGATCGTCGCGAGATCGGCTTCGCTCAGGATTGCCGACATCGCCTTGCCGTCACCGCTCATCTGCGGGCCGATATTGGCGATGACGCTCGGATCGGACGCCAGCTTGCGGGCGTTGGTCGCGGCCTGCGCCGGATCGTACTGACCGGCCGTCGCGGTGCCGTTGTCGAGCACCGTCACCGCGATCTTGTAGCCGGCGACGCCCCCCTTGGCGTTGGCTTCGTCGATCGCCAGCATCGCGCCGTCCTTGATCAGGTTGGCATCATCGGCATCCGCGCCGGTCAGCGGCAGCGTGATGCCGACCGTGATGCTCTTGTCGGCGCCGAGTGCGCGGCCGGCCCAGCCCGCCGCCAGCGCGACGGCCGGCAGTTGCATCACCAGAGCGCGACGCGACAGCATAGCCCACCTCCCTTTCGCCTCGTTGATGCCGCAAGTTTCGCGCCAACCCGCCGCCGCGGCAAGCGCCGCGACACCCGTCCGCGCGGCCGCCCGACGCTGTCTGCCATCCTTTGGGGTCCCGTGCCAGCGTTGCGGATCGGCAACGCCCTGTTGCCCAAATGCCTCCCTTGCTTGCGCGTTTTTGGAGAAATTCCCCCGCCGACCCACCGCATCGCCGCGGCAGCGCCAATACATCGGCAATATTCTGGCCCGCCCAACCCCAGCAGAAAATCTGCAAGAAGATGCTGCGAGTTTGATGCTTGTTTCATTTATTTCGGCTGGATTGAGTCCTTAACGCAATCAAACGCGGCCGTCTCGGATATACAGGACGACCGTTCGCGAATCGCGACATTTGCCGTTGCATCACCTGCATTGAGCCGTTAGGCTCGACGCGCTTTGGGGGGATGCCGCGCGTCGGCAATGCGGGGTGGAACAGCGGCCGTCGGTCGAACCGGCCGGCTTTTGCAACACCCGGCGGCGGCATCGCTCCGATCTTGGCGTCGCAGCCCGGCCCGTCTCCGGTCCGGATGTCGCGCTGCGGCGAGGCGCGGGGGGTTTACGGATTGATCGATCTGTGGCGCTTGGGAAGCACGCGCTTCCCGCAATCGACGTGGCTCAATCTGGATGCCGGCCTTGATATCGGTCGAATTGCCGCGCGGTTGCGCGACCGGCGCAATGCGCTCTTCGCTTCGGCGGCCGCGCTCGGCGTCGTGGCGTCGTTGAGCCTCGGCATCGCCTACGTCAATCATCAGCGGTCCGCGGCGCAGGCGGCGGCGGCGCGCGAGGAACGGGCAAATGCCGATCTGCAGGATGCGCTGGCGCAACTGCGCGACGAAGTCGGTGCCACAAGCCAGGCGTTGCGGCAGGCGCAGGGCCAGCTCGCGACGCTGAGCCGGCAGGTCAAGCAGGCGACGACCGCATCGCAGGCGGCGGCGAACTGGAAAACCGACCAGATCGCGCAGTTGGCGCAGGCGCTTGATAAGGCGCAGCAGCAATTGCACCTGACCGAGGCGCAGCGGGCGACGCTGATGGCGCGGCTCAACCTGGTCGAGACCAAGCAGGCGCGCACGCAGCGGGCGACCGCCGAACAGTGGCAGCAGAAGGTCGCGGAGGTGGCCGCCGACCGCGATCGGGCGGCGCACGAACGCGACGCGCTGCGCGCCCGGCTCGACGCGCTGCGCCAAAAACTGTCGCTGTCGCGATCACGGCCGGCAGGACGCTCGCTGGCCGAGCGGCAGCCGGTCCCGCCGGGGCGCGCCGCGGCGTCCGCCGGTGCGGCGCAGCAGCGGCAGATCGCGGTCGTCATGCCCGGGCGGGCGGCGCCGATTATTGCCGAGGAACGGCCGGCGTTGTCGAACCGGCGGGCCGAGCCGTCGCGCGAGGCGCAGGTCCAGCCGCTGCCGTCCGACGCCGTCGCCACCACCGGGCGGTTGGCGAAAATCGAGCGCGTGCTCGCCTCCGCCGGTGTCGATGTCAAGCACATGTTCGCCGATTTCGGCAACCCGTCGGGGCTTGGCGGACCATTCATGCCGATGTCACGCAGCGCGATGGCGGCAAACCGTGTGAGTGCCGTCAGGCTCGCCGAGCTGCCGGGCCTCCTGAGATCGCTGCCGACCGGGGCGCCGATGTACAACTATCGCGAAACCAGCCCGTTCGGCGAACGCACCGATCCGTTCAACGGCCGCGTCGCCTTCCATCCCGGCGTCGACCTGGCGGCGCCCTATGGCACCCCGGTCTACGCGACGGCCGCCGGCGTCGTGACCTTTGCCGGCTGGTCTGGCGGCTACGGCAGGATCGTCGAGATCAACCACGGCCACGGCATCGTGACGCGCTACGGTCACCTGTCGCGCTATATCGTGCTGGTCGGCGAGCGCGTCAAAAAAGGCGCCCAGATCGGCTACGAAGGCTCGACCGGGCGCAGCACCGGCCCGCACGTCATCTACGAGATCGACGTCAACGGCGAACCGCAGAACCCGGCAAAATTCATGGACCTCGCCCGCTTGCTGCCGGCCGTCGGTCGGTGAACGGCGGCGAGCACCGTCGCCGTTGCCGCCGCACCTGCAGGACGCGTTCGGCTTCCTCGTCGCGTTGCTTGAGGAACACGCAGCCGCTGCTGCACACGCTGGCGGGACAATACCCGGTTCCCGGCACCCAGGCGCAGTCACGCGCCCAGCGCCCGGCATCGGGCCGCACGGCCAGTTCGGCGACGCGCAGCGGAAACGGGGCAGGGGTGTTGCTGTCGGTCACGGACGACTCGCTAAAGTGCTCGGTTTCGTAGCGGCGCATCGAGTAGGGGGCCGCACGCGGCAGCCCGTGACACGGATCCGCATCGAGCGCAATCCAACAAAATAGTTAACGCCTTCCGCCGCGGCCTTGCGTCGCGGCCGCGGCGCTCCGACCGTTTGCGGCGAGTTCAGGGAAGCTCCCGGCATCGCAATCGCCTCGTTGGAACACACGATCGTATATGCTTCCAATAGAATTAAAGCAAGCGTGTTCTGTCGCGCGATCATGCCGGTCCGGCGGCATAGACGACGAGGCCGAGAATCTCGCCGGGATCGTCAGCCTGCGGCTCGTATTCGACGGCGCTGCCGGGACGGCGCAGCGCCAGCGGCGCTTCGGCGAGGCCCCCCCTCACCGCTGGCGCCGGCTGGATCAGGGCGGCGCGCGGAATGAGCCGATTGCGGCTGCGCGTGATCAGCGCGAGGTCGCCGAGGATGTTGCGGTCGAGAATGCCGTACAGGATTTCGTGGGTCTGCCGCACGCCGCCATCACCGGCGGCGAGAAAGAACCGGCCGACGATCCGGGCGCCGAGGTGCAACGGTGCGGCGAGCGCCGGAAGCGCCCGGACGAACAGCACGGTGCCGCGGGCAAAGTCGAGATCGGCGCTGTCATCGGCAATCTCGGCAGCGAAACATTGCGGCGCATCGGCGAGACGGGTGGCCGGCAGATATTCCCACGGTTCGGACAGGTCGAACGCGGCGGGCCGGCCTTCCGACTCGGCGGCGGCGATCACAAACCGCAGCGGCACCGTTGCCGCGGCTGCCTGACCCGACAACAATTCTCCGGCGGCGCAGCGCAAAGCGCGCTGCAGGCGTTGCGCCGTGTCGGCGTTGATCCGCTTGTCGCCGCGCTCCAGCGCGCCGTAATAGGCAAGGGAGATACCAGCCTCGGCCGCAACCGCCTGCTGCGGCACGCCGAGGCGCGCGCGCAACTCCCGCAGCGGGTTGGGATAGCGGCGCTCGCCGGCAAATGTTGGAGGACGGCCGCGCGATCGCATGGCGAATTCTCTATTATCGGGAGCGCGCGTTCAATCTGCCCTTGTTTCACGCCGCCAACCGGGCTTGCCTCCCGGTCGGCGCTCTGGTTTTTCGAGCGGTCCGGCCAATAATAACTCTACAAGAAGTAAACGGACCAGGCCACGGTGCCGGAATGACGGCATTCTCAATCAGATCGGGCGCCGGCGGCACGCCGCAGGGCGATCTCGCCGAGCAGCGCCTCGACCGCGCCGCAGGCGAACATCAGCGAGGTCTCGTCGACCAGCCGGCCGTCGCGGATTTTCGTGTCGCACGCGGTGATGATGACTTCGCGCGCCAGCGCGATGCGCGCCAGGCACGAATCGAGCGCGACTTTCAGGTGTTCGAGGCAGCGCGCGCCGCCCAAGGGGCCGCGCGAGATCGCCATGATCGTCGCCGGCTTGTACGCCAGCACCGACTGGAACGATGGGCGCGAGGCCCAGTCGATCGCGTTTTTCAGGACGCCGGGGATGCTGTGGTTGTATTCCGGGGCGCAGAATACCAGCCCGTCGGCCGCCGCGATGTCGGCCAGCATCGCCTTGACGGCGGGCGGCCGTTTCTCCCCCTCGAAATCCTGGTTATAGAGCGGGATCGGCGCCAGATCGTAGACAAGGAGATCGGCGTGGCCGGCAAAGTGCTCGCGCAGCGTCGCCAGCACGGCATTGGAATAGGAGCCGGCGCGCAGGCTTCCCGACATCCCGATCAGACGGGCCGGGCGGGTTGTTTCGGACATTACGGCTCGTTCCCCTGGTGAAGGTCCAGCGCGTGCAGAGATCGGCGACAGGTCATAGCGAAACCCGCTCACCCGTGGCAACCTTTCCGGGCGGCATGCGAAGAGGCTCGAAACGATGCTTGAATTGAGGCCCAACTGCGAATGTTGCGACCGCGACTTGCCGCCGGAATCGCTGGAGGCGCGCATCTGTACCTATGAATGCACCTTTTGCCGCGATTGCGCGGAAGGCGTGCTGGGCGGGCGTTGCCCGAACTGCGGCGGCGAACTTGTACGACGGCCGATCCGCCCGCTCGATCGGCTGCTGCGCCATCCGGCGTCAACCCGTCGGGTGCTGCAGCCTGCCGGTTGCGGCCGAGCCTGAGCCGTGGCTCTGCGCCCCTCAAGCCGCGGGCTCGTCCCGCCGTTTATCGCGATGGATTTCCTGCGCGAGGCGTTGGCGCGCGAGGCCAGGGGCGAGCGCGTCATCCATCTCGAAGTCGGCCAGCCCGGCACGCCGGCGCCGCAGCCGGTGCTCGACGCCGCGCGCGCCGCGCTCACGGAAGACCGCATCGGCTATACCGATTCGCTCGGCATCGCAAAGCTGCGAGACGCGATCGCCGGGCATTACCGGGAGCAGTACGGCGTCGCGGTCGATCCGGCCGAGATCGTCGTGACGACCGGCTCGTCGGCGGCGTTTCAGCTGGCGTGTCTCGCCGCGTTCGAGGCCGGCGACCGGGTGGCGCTGGCGGCGCCCGGCTATCCCGCTTACCGCAACATCCTGAAGGCGCTCGGCCTCGAACCGGTGCTGATCGAGGCTGGCGAGAACGCGCATTACCAGCCCAACCCCGAGCTGCTGGCCGGCGCCGGCGAGCTCGCCGGCCTCGTTATCGCCAGCCCGGCCAACCCGACCGGCACGATGATCGCGCCCGCGGAGTTGGCGCGGCTCTATGCGTGGTGCGGCGAGCGCGGCATCCGCCTGGTGTCCGACGAAATCTACCACGGCATCACGTACGAGCGGCCGGCCGAGACCGCGCGCGCCTTCGGGCGGGACGCGATCATCATCAACTCGTTCTCGAAATACTACAGCATGACCGGCTGGCGGCTCGGCTGGATGGTCGCACCGCCCGATCTCGCGCGCTCGGTCGAATGCCTGGCGCAGAATTTCTACATCTCGCCGCCGACACTGTCGCAATTGGCGGCGCTGCCGGTATTCGGGTGCCGCGCCGAACTCGACGGGCACGTCGCCCGCTATCGCCGCGCCCGCGACCTGCTGATCGCAACCCTGTCAGCGGCGGGCCTCGGACGCATCGCGCCGGCCGAGGGCGCCTTCTACCTTTATGTCGATGTCGCGCCGCTGACCAATGACAGCGCGGCGTTCTGCCGCCGCATGCTGGCGGAGATCGGCGTCGCCACGACGCCCGGCCGCGATTTCGATCCCGTGCACGGCGAGCGCTGGCTGCGCCTCTCGTTTGCCGGCCCCGCAGACGACATCGCCGAAGCCGCCGCCCGCCTGTCGCAATGGCTGCCCCGCGCCGGGTGATTATTGCCGCGACCGCGACCAGCCGCCGGGGTCTTTCAGGAAGCTCTCGACCGCGGCGTATTGCCCCGGCGCAAAGCGGCCCAGGCGCTCCGCCATTGCGGCCACGTCCCACCAGGTCGCCAGCGCCAGCAAGGTGATGCCCTCGGCGGCGAGGCTGGTCTCGATCTGCGGGAAGATGCCGTAGTTGAAGATGACAAAGGCGTGCTCGATGCGGCCGCCGGCCTGGCGGATCGCCCGCACGAAATTCAATTTCGACGTGCCTTCGCTCGCGAGGTCCTCGACGAGGAGCACGCGCGCGTCGTCGCGCAGCTCACCCTCGATCTGAGCATTGCGCCCGAAGCCCTTGGGTTTCTTGCGGACATACAGCATCGGCAGGGACAGCCGGTCGGCGATCCAGGCGGCAAACGGGATGCCGGCGGTCTCGCCACCAGCGATCGCGTCAAGCGATTCGAAGCCGGCATGGCGCAGGATCAGGTCGGCGGCGAGGTCCATCAGTTTCCGGCGCGCCCGCGGAAACGAAATGAGCCGCCGGCAATCGATATAGACCGGCGAGCGCAACCCGGAGGTGAACGTAAACGGCTGCTCGGGGCGGAACAGCACCGATTCGGTCTCCAACAGGATGCGGGCGGTGATCTCGGCCGCATCGGCTTCGCTCGGCGGGCGGGCGGGATTGGCAGCGTTCGACATGCGTCATCTTAACGCAAAATCGGGCCGGGGTTGACAATCGCCGCCGATAAGAACATATAGGGAACTTTGGTGACTGCGGCGTTCCCCCGACCGATGTCCCGTGCGGCCAGTCTCGAGGCGCTTCGCGACCGTATCCGGCAATTGGAACAGCCGGCGCGGCATGGCGTGCTGCCGTTCGGCCTCGCCGCGATCGACGCCGCGCTGCCCGGCGGCGGTCTTGCGCTCGGCGCCATGCACGAAATTCTCGGCGCCGGCGGCGACGAGGAGGACGGCGCTGCCGCCGCCGGCTTTGTCGCCGGCATCCTCGCCCGCCTCGGCGCCGGTCCGATCCTGTGGTGCTTCGGCCGGCCGGATGTGTACGGCCCCGGCCTGGCAGCGCACGGCCTCGATCCGGCGCGTCTCGTGCTGGTCGCGGCGCGGCGCGACGACGCGATTCTGTGGGCGATCGAGGAGGGATTGCAGGCGCCCGATCTCGCGGCCGTCGTCGGCGAGGTGGGGCGCCTGCCGATGGTCGCCGGACGGCGGCTGCAGCTCGCCGCCGAGCGCTCCGGCGTCACGCTGTTCCTGCTGCGGCGCTGGCGCGACGCAGCGGCGGCAGCGGCCGAGCGCGCCCGGCCGAGCGCCGCGGTCACCCGCTGGCGGGTCGCGGCCTTGCCATCGGCCGACATCGCCGGCGAACCGGGGGTGGGCCGGCCGCGCTGGCGGGTCGAGCTCGTGCGCTGCCGCGGCGGCATGCCGGCCCGGTGGGATGTGGAGGTCGCCAATGCGACGGGTCATGTATGTCTATCTGCCGGAGTGGCCGATCGACCGGCGGCGCCGCAGCCTGTCGCTGTCGCACCGCGGCGCCGCGCCGGCTGACGAACCGGCCTTCGCGACGCTCGTCGAGAGCGGCGGCCGGCGTCTCTTGGCCGCGGTCAACCCGGCCGCCGCTGCGGCCGGGCTCGCGCCGGGCATGCCGTTGGCCGACGCGCTCTCGTTTCTGCCGGTCTTGCACACCGCACCGGCCGAGCCAGAGGCCGATGCCGCCGCGCTCCTTCGCCTCGCGCAATGGTGCACCCGCTACAGCCCATGGACCGCGCCGGATGGCAGCGACGGCATCAAGATCGAGATCACCGGCTGCGGCCATCTGTGGGGCAGCGAAGAAACGCTTGCCGCCGATCTCGCGCGTCGCCTCCTGCGGCAGGGGATCGGGCACCGCCTCGCGATCGCCGGCACGCTCGGCGCCGCCTGGGCCCTGGCGCGGTTTGCCGCCGCTTCCGGTCGGCCTTCCCTGCCGTCGCCAGGCGCGGAAAAAGCGGCGCTGGCGCCGCTGCCGGTCGCGGCCTTGCGCCTCGACCCCGCGACCGCCGCCGGGCTTGGCCGGGTCGGCCTCCAGCATATCGGCGAGCTTTATCCGATGCCGCGCGACGCGCTCGCCCGTCGCTTCGGCGCCCATGGACTTGAAAACGCGGTGACGCGCCGCCTCGATCAGGCGTTGGGCGAGTTGCCGGAGCCGCTGTCGCCCTTGGGTGAGACGCCGGCGCGGCGGGTGCGGCTCAGCTTTGCCGAGCCGATCGCCGATCCGGCCGACCTCGCCCGCGCCACCGAGCGGCTGACCGGCGATCTCGCGGCGCGGCTGGCGCGCGACGGGCAGGGCGCGCGCCGCCTCGCGCTCGCCTTTCACCGCATCGACGGGCGGGTCGAAGAAATCCGCCTCGGCACGGCGCGGCCGAGCCGCGATCCGCAGCATCTCGCCGGGCTGTTCATCGCCAAGCTCGACACGGTTGATCCCGGCCTCGGGGTCGAGGACATGATCCTTGCGCTGTTCGCCGCCGAACCTCTGATGCCCGAGCAGATCGGCATCGACCGGCGATGCGATCCGGCGGCGAGCGGCCTCGCGCCGCTGGTCGATCGCCTCGGGGCGCGGCTCGGGCTTGCCGCGATCAGCCGCCTCGCAGCTCGCGCCAGCCACATCCCGGAGCGCGCTTCGGTTTCTGTGCCGTTCGACACAGCGCGACGCAACCAGCCCGGCGCGCAAACTGCCGACAGGCCGCCGCGTCCCATTCGGCTGTTCGCGCCGCCCGAGCCGATCGAGGCCTCCTGGCTGTTGCCCGACGACCCGCCGTTCCGTTTCACCTGGCGCCGCCGCTCCCATCGCGTGCGACGCGCCGACGGCCCCGAGCGCATCGCCGACGAATGGTGGATCGCGGGCGGCTCCGCCGCGGCCGATGCGATCCGGGATTATTACCGGGTCGAGGACACGGAGGGCCGGCGCTTCTGGCTGTTCCGCGCCGGGCTGCCGGGCTTTGGTCCAGATGGCGCACCGCCGCCGCGTTGGTTTGTCCACGGCGTCTTCGCCTGAGGCTTGGCGATGCCCGAATTGCCGCCAAACGCCTTCCGCCGACTGTCGCGCACGATCGGCTCGGGTAGTCCCGGGCCGATGGGCAAGGTTCGCACGCCCAATTTCGGCGCC
>DATJUL010000282.1:0-4259 GCA_035502295.1 Allostellaceae bacterium
TCGACCGCCTCGCGGCGGGCGACCGCCTCGGGCGGCTCGGCGCGGTCGACCAGGCCGGCGACCGCCTCGATCTGCCACGGCGAGCGGCCGGCATAGAGCGCGGCGAGGCGGAACTGCTCGACCAGCACGACCGCGTCGCGCTCGGGATCGTAGAGCAGCACGGAGGCCGCGGCGCCGCGTCGCACGATGTCGAACACCCGCTCGCCGCTCCAGCCGCCGTCGAAGCGGCGCTGGCGAAACCGCACGACATCGACCTGCAGATGGCGGGCAAACCCGGTCCCGGCCTCGACGATTTCGAGATCCGGATGCGCCGGCGGCGCCGCCGGCAGCGGGGGCGCATTGTCTGCCATCGTCACTCCTCTCTCAGGACATTATGGGCGCATCGACGATCGCATCGACGGCGGCGCTGTCGATCTCGACGACCCACAGATCGGGGTCGCGGCCGCGCTGGCGCGCGATGTAGGCGTCGGCCTCGGGCTCCGCGACCGGCGCGGCGCCGGTCGCGCGCAGCCAGACGCGCGCGCCGTCCGGCCGGCGCGCCTCGGCGAGCACCGTGCAACCTGCCTCGCGGCCGTTCAGCTTTATGAGGATCGCGCCGGCGTCCGGGTCGCCCTTTGCTGCGACGACAACCCCGAGCGCTGCCAGATCGCAGCGGCGGATCAGCGCGCTGACCCGGATGCCGGATTTCAGCCGCGCTTCCATGCCAGCGGCCGCAGTCGCTCAAAACAGCCGGTCAAGCCGTCCCTCCAGCCATAATTGCCGGGCCAGCGTCCGCTGGATCTTGCCGCTCGTCGTCCGCGGCAGCGCGCCGGGGCGCAGCAGCGCAACCGCCTGCGGCACGATGTCGTGCGCCGCGACGATCGCCGCGCGGATGCGGGCGACCAGCGCCTCGGGATCGACGCGGCGGCGCCAGGTGCGCTCGACTTCCTGCACGACAACGAGCCGCTCCTCGCCGCGCGCATCCGCAGCCGCAAATGCCGCGCCGCCGTGCCGCCGCAGCGCCGGGTGGCAGCCGGCAATCGTGTGTTCGATGTCCTGCGGGTAGTGGTTGACGCCGCGGATGATGACGATCTCCTTGATGCGGCCGGTGACGAACAGGTTGCCGTCGCGGTCGAGCAGGCCGAGGTCGCCGGTGCGCAGCCACTTCTGGCCATCCTCGCCGGCGATGCAAGCGGCGAAGGCGGCCTCGCTCGCGGCCGGGTTGCGCCAATAGCCGGCGGCGACGTTGGCACCGGCAACCCAGATTTCCCCGACCGCTTCCGCCGCCAGCCGGCGGCGGCCATCGGGATCGACGATCGCGATCTCCTCGCCGGCGAGCGCCCGGCCGCAGCCGACGATCTCCTGCGCGTCGCCCTCCCCGCGCGGCGGCAGCACCCGATGGCGGCTGAGCCCGGCGCGGCTCACGGCGCGGAGCCGCGGCCCCTCCCCTCGCCGTCCGGCCGCGACCAGCACGGTCGCCTCGGCCATGCCATAGGCCGGATAGAGCGCATCCTCGGCGAAGCCGTGCGGGGCAAAGGTTGCGGCAAAGCGGCGCAGCGTGTCGGCGCGCACCGGCTCGGCGCCGTTGAGCGCCAGCCGCCAGCCCGACAGGTCGACCCCCGCCATCGCCTCCTTCCGGTAGCGATCGACGCACAAATCGTAGGCGAAATTGGGTGCGGCGGCGACCTCGGCGCGATACTCGCCGATCGCCCGCAGCCACAGGAGCGGCCGCTGCAGAAACGCGACCGGCGCCAGCAGCACGCCCAGCGCGCCGACATAGAGGCTTTGCAGCGCGCTGAGGATCAGTCCCATGTCGTGATAGAGCGGCAGCCAGCTGACACAGGTCGAGGCGCTTGTATTGCCGAATGCCTGCGCGATCATCGCGAGATTGGCGATCAGGTCGGCATGGCTGACCATGACGCCCTTCGGCGCCGAGGTCGAACCCGAGGTGTACTGCAGCAGGGCGATGTCGCGCCCGCTCCCGGCGCGCGGCGGCGATCCGTCGAGCGGCCTGGCCGGCGCCCCGTCAACCGCGAGCCATTCGAGGTCGGCCGCGAAACGGTTTACGAGATCGCCGGCCATCAGCGCCGCGGGCGCGAGGGCCAAGCGCGGCGCACAGTCGGCGACGATCGCGTCGCCGGCGTCGCGCGCGGCGTGGCGCCGCGGCGGCATCAGCGGTGCGGCGATGACCCCGGCCAGCACGCAGCCGAACAACCCGACCAGGAAGTCGATGCCGTTCGGGCAGACCAGCAGCGCCCGCTCGCCGGGCGCGGCGCGGCCGGCAATCTCGGCGGCGAGGCCGGCGGCGCGCTCGGCGAGGGCGGCGAACGTGATGCTCGCCGCTTCCTCGCCGCGGTCCGACAGCACGACATACGCGCGCTCCTCCGGCTGCGCCGCGGCGCGATGCTGCAACAGCGCGGCGAGCGAGGCGACGCCCGGCGCGCCGTCAGGCGGCATTGCCCGAAGGCCGCTCGGCGAGATGCCGCGCCAGCTCGGCGATCGTCGGATGGTCGAACACGATTTCGGGGTAGAGTTCGGCGCCGAGCCAGTCTTCCAACTCGACGACAAAATAGGCCGAACTCGCCGAATCGAGGCCCATCTGGGTGAAGGCGATGTCCGGGCCGACCGCAATCGCCACATCGTCGATGGTCTGCCGGATATGGTCGAGGCACCAGTCGCGGATTTCCGATTCGCTGGGCATGCTCGGTGGCGGCAATCTCTCCGCGGAAGCGACCGCCGCGCTGTCTAGCATCGCTGCGGCGCTGTGCCCAGTCCGGCATGTCTCGCATCGCGCCGCGCAAATTCATATATTCGTCATACGGCCGGCGGGGCCATGAGCGAGGCGGTGGAATGCTGAGGACCGGCGGCGGTGCGGCGGACCATTTCCGCGAAGAATGTGGCGTCTTTGGCGTCTACGGCCACCCCGACGCGGCGGCGCTGACCGCGCTCGGCCTGCATGCCTTGCAGCATCGCGGCCAGGAAGCCGCCGGCATCGTCGCCTATGACGGCGAGCAGTTCAGCGCCCATCGCGGCCCGGGTCTCGTCAGCGACAATTTCAGCGCGAAGGAGGTCATCGCGCGGCTGCCGGGTACGATGGCGATCGGCCATGTGCGCTACGCGACGACCGGCGAGGTCGCGCTGCGCAACATCCAGCCGCTGTTTGCCGATTTCGATTTCGGCGGGCTGGCGATCTGCCACAACGGCAACCTGACCAATTCCTACCAGCTGCGCCGGCAACTGGTGCGCCGCGGCAGCCTGTTTCAATCGACCAGCGACACCGAGGTCATCGTCCATCTGATCGCGACGAGCCTCAAGGAGGGGGTCGTCGAGCGGCTGACCGACGCGTTGGAGCAGGTCGAGGGCGCCTATTCGCTGGTCGCCTTGTCGCAGGATTCGGTGATCGGGTTGCGCGATCCCCTGGGCGTGCGCCCGCTCGTGTTGGGCCGGCTCGGCGATGCCTGGATCCTGGCGTCCGAAACCTGCGCGCTCGACATCATCGGCGGCGACTTCGTGCGCGATGTCGAGGCGGGCGAGATCGTCATCCTCGGCGCCCACGGCGTCAAAACCGTTCACCCGTTCGCGCCCGAGCCAAAACGGCTGTGCGTCTTCGAATACATCTACTTCGCGCGGCCGGACAGCGTCGTCGAGGGGCACAGCGTCTACGAGGCGAGAAAGCGCATCGGCCGCGAACTGGCGCGCGAGGCGCCGGTCGCCGCCGACATCGTCGTGCCGGTGCCCGACTCGGGCGTGCCGGCGGCGCTGGGGTACGCCGCCGAAGCGGGGCTGCCGTTCGAGCTCGGCATCATCCGCAACCATTATGTCGGCCGTACCTTTATCGAGCCGACCGACCAGATCCGCCATCTCGGCGTGCGTCTCAAGCACAACGCCAACCGCGCCCATCTCGAAGGCAAGCGCGTCATCCTGGTCGACGATTCGATCGTGCGCGGCACCACCTCGATGAAGATCGTCGAGATGGTGCGCCATGCCGGCGCCCGCGAAGTGCACCTGCGCGTCTCCAGCCCGCCGACCACGAACCCCTGCTTCTACGGCATCGCGACGCCGTCGCGCGACCAGCTCCTGGCGGCGCAGTTCGATGTCGCCCAGATGGCGCGGCATATCGGCGTCGACAGCCTCGCATTCATCTCGATCGACGGGCTGTACCGCGCGATGGGCGAGACGCGCGGCCGCGACAAGCTGTTCCCGCGGTTCTGCGACGCGTGCTTTACCGGCGACTATCCGATCCGCCCGACCGACGCCGACGCCGGCAAGGTCTCGGTGCA
>DATJUL010000283.1:0-5426 GCA_035502295.1 Allostellaceae bacterium
CGCTGCGTGCTCGTCATCACCGGCCACGGCCGGTTGAGCGGCGGCGTGTTGAAGGCGGCGGCGCCGCGCTGGCTCGCCGAACCTGGATTGCGCGTCCACGTGCTGACGATCGCTCCCGCCCGCCCGCAGCACGGCGGCGCCGGCGCCCTCTACGTCCTGCTCCGCCGACGATAGCGGCCAGGTTGGCAGGCTGGATTGCGGGTGCCGCAGGATCGGATGGGGCGGTTCTCGACCTCGCCAACCGCGAGAGCCGGTCGAGTTGGCGCGACGTCCTGTCGGGCCTCAAGGCGCGTGGGCTGGCCGGCGTCGCGTTTGTCGTCTGCGACCATCACGCGGGGTTGAAGGCGGCGATCCGCGAGGTTCTCCCGGAGGCGGCCTGGCAGCGCTGCTCCGGGCATTTCCTGCGCTACGCGCTCGACGACGTGCCGCGCCAGGGGGACGACGACTGCCTGCCGGAGTTGCGCTGGTTCGCAGCCTGTCCTCAGGCCGGCCACAGGCCGGACCCGGGGGACCGGCGCGACCTCAGCAGTTGGCTGGCGAGGTGGCAGGCCAAGTATCCCCGGCTGTGCCACTGGGTCGAGGACAACATCGAGGAGAGGCTGACCTGTTACCGGCTGCCGCTGCCGCACCACAAGCACATGAAATCGACCAATATGCTGGAGGGCTGAACCAGGAGCTGAAGCGCCGGACGCACGTCGTGCGCCGCTTTCCCAGCGCCGAGAGCTGCTTGCGGCTGGTGCGGGCCTTGGCGGTCGAGAGGCACGAGACCTGGCTCGACGCCACCCGTTATCTCAACGTGGACCACTTGACGGAGCACAAGAAAGAGGCCTTGCGGGCCTTGGCCGCCTGACGGCGGCCGGGCGTGGGCGACGCTGCGCGACACGGCGGCTCCGCGCCGCCCACACCCAACATCACCAGCCGCTTTTGCAGAACTTGACGCACACAACTCGGCCATGACGGGTAGGGGGTGATTCGATCCAACGCGATACCGCCCTAGCCTAAATCGAATGACAGCGCCGCGGCGGCGCGGGCGACACGTTGGGCACGGTCCTGCTGGCGCGCGGCGGCGCGTGCCACCACCGCCTCGCGCACGGCCGGCGGCGCCTTCGCGGGCGAGCCGGCGGCAAACGGCGGATCGGGGTCGTATTCGATCATCAGCTGGATGCCCTCGGCAACCTCGCGCCCCATGATCGTCGCGGCGACTTGCAGTGCGACGTCGATCCCCGCGGTCACACCGCCGCCGGTCATCAGGTTGCCGTCGACGACGACCCGTTCGGCGACCGGCACGGCGCCAAACGGCGCCAACAGGTCAAGCGACATCCAATGCGTGCCGGCGCGCCTGCCGCGCAGCAGGCCGGCCGCGCCGAGCACCAGGGAGCCGGTGCAGATGCCGACGACATAGCGCGCCGCGGCGGCCGCCCGGCGCAGAAACGCCAGCGTCTCGGCGTCTTCCAGCAGCGGATTGATCCCCGGACCGCCCGGCACGAGCAGCAGATCGGCCGGCCCGCAGGTGTCGAACGTCGCGTTCGGCAGCAGGGTCAGCCCGTGCTCGGTGCGCACCGGATCGAGCGTCTTCGCGACCAGCAGCGCCGTGGCGCCGGGCATGCGGCCGAGCACCTCGTAGGGACCGGTCAGGTCGAGTTGCGTCAGGTCCGGGAAAATCAGCATGACGCTGCGAAACGGCCGGTCGCTCATGGCGCTTGTCCTCGAGATCGCGGATGCCGAGGATAGCAGCGGCACGCGGAGGAGACGAGTGGAAGGCTTGCAAGGTTGCGCCTGGCCTAAGCCGTCGGCCGCTCGCCGGCTCTTGCCAGGCGCGCTCGGACGCGATGTATTGCAGACGAAACTCATTCCGGAGGAGAGGCGATGGACCAGGACGCCAAGAAGACCGCGCTGCGCATGATCCCATACGGCATCTATGTGCTGACCGCCGATGATGGAAACGGCAACGTCGCCGCCGCGACGGTCAACTGGGTGACGCAGACCGCGTTCAGCCCACCGCTCCTCGTGGTCGGCGTCAAGACCGATTCGGGCGCCTATGCGATCGTCAAGAACACCAAGAACTTCACGCTCAACATGCTCGGCAAGGACCACAAGGGCATGGCGTTCACGTTCTTCAAACCGGCCCAGCTGGCCGACGGCAAGCTGTCGGGCCAGGCGATCCACCGGGGCGCCAACGGCGTGGCGATCCTCGATGCGGCGCTGGCATCGGTCGAATGCAAGGTCACGAGCATCGTCGAGCAGGGCGACCACCACATCGTCGTCGCCGAGGTGACGGAAGCGCATGTGCCGAACCCGATCGCCGGCCGCCCCGACGCCGCAATCCTCGAAATGAAGGACCTCGGCGACAACGTCTTCTACGGCGGCTGAGAGGCGGCCGGCTGCGCGCCGGGCGATGCCGCTCGACCTGTCCTCGCTCGGCAACGCCGTCGTGCGGTTGCGCGAGGGGCTGTCGCGCCATCTGCGCGAGCCCGCGGACGAGCAACTGCGCGACGGCCTCATCCAGCGGTTCGAATTCACCTACGAATTGACCCACAAGACGCTGAGGCGCTATCTGCGCGATGTTGCGGCATCCCCGGACGAGGAGCCGTTGTCGTTCGCCGATTTGGTTCGAACCGGCATCGGCCGCGGTCTGCTGCGCGCGGACCTGCCTGCATGGCGAGCCTTTCGCGACATGCGGACCAGGACGAGCCACACGTATAGTGCCGAGACAGCTTCTCGGGTGGTCGCCGGCATCCCAGATTTCCTGGCCGAGGCGGAACATCTCCTGGCGGAATTACGACGACGATTGGCATGAGCGGCGCAATCCGGATCGATCTGACGCCGGATAACTTGCGGCTGGTGCGCGACATTCTCGCGGCCTGTCTGCCGCCGGGAGCGAAGGTTTGGGTGTTTGGTTCGCGGGCGAGTGGGCGGGCGCGACGCTATTCCGATCTCGATCTGGCGATCGATGCCGGCCGGCCGCTCAGCTTCAGCGAAACCGCGACCCTGCGCGAAGCCTTCGACGACAGCGATCTGCCTCACCAGGTCGATGTCGTCGATTGGCAGGCGATCGATGACAATTTCCGCCGGCTGATCGCCGGCCAACGCGTGAAGTTGTGAACGCGGTGCTGCGCCGCAGGAGGCGCCCGCCGGCGCGCGAAACGGCTCGGCCCCAGGGCGTCGTCGGCGCGTCGCCGCGGGCGCGGCTCGTGGCGCGCGGCACCGCCGACCGCATCCTGGCGGTGGGCCTGCCGCAGCCGCGGCTCGGCGATTCGTATCACTGGCTGCTGCACCTGTCGTGGCCGCGCTTTCTGTTGGGCGGCATCGCGCTTTATCTGGCGACGAACGCGCTGTTTGCGCTGCTCTATCTGGCGCAGCCGGCAGCGATCGAGCATGCCCGGCCCGGCGTCTTCTCAGACGCGTTCTTTTTCAGCGTGCAGACGATCGCAACCTTGGGCTATGGCGTCATGGCGCCGGCGACGTTCTATGCCAACGTCATCGTGACGATCGAAACCACGGTCGGCCTGATTTTCCTCGCGGTGGCGACCGGCCTTGTGTTTGCCCGGTTCTCGCGGCCGACGGCGCGCGTCTTGTTCAGCCGGGTTGCCGTTGTCGCGCCGTATAACGGCGTGCCGACATTGTCGCTGCGCCTCGCCAACCAGCGGCGCAACCAGATATTGCAGGCCGAGGTCGATGTCGCGCTGTTGCTCGATGAGGTGACGCAGGAGGGCGACACGATCCGCCGCTTCTACGATTTGCATCTGGCGCGGCGCCGCTCGCCGGTCTTTGCGCTGACGTTCACCGTTATGCACCCGATCGCCGAGGGCAGCCCGCTCTACGGCGCGACGCCCGCTTCATTGGCGGCGCAGAACGCCGAGCTGGTCGTCACCGTGACCGGCCTCGACGAGACGATGGCGGCGGCGGTCAATGCCCGCACCTCGTATCTGGCGGACGAAATCCTGTGGGGCCACCGCTTTGTCGATGTGATGGGTCTGACAGACGAAGGCCGCCGCATGATCGATTACCGCCGCTTCCACGACACCACCCCGCTCGCCACTCGGGTCGGCGATGCGTAAGGCGACGTTCGACGCGATCCTCGCTCATGTTCTGGCGAATCCCGCGCGGATCATCATATTGTAGACCGATGTCGCGGCTCGGCGACGGTCTTTCGCGGCGAGGGTTTGATGGACCAGCACGTGCTCACTTGGGCGAAAGAGGGAAATGCGCGGGTGCCGTACCGGGTGTTCGCCGATCCCCTGGTCTACAAGGCTGAACTCGACCGCATCTTTCTCGGCGCGAGCTGGCAGTTTCTCGTGCTGGCCAACGAACTGCCGAACCCCGGCGACTACAAGACGAATTTTCTCGGCGAGACGCCGGTCATCGTCGCGCGCGGCGAGGACGGCCAGATCCATGCGATGGTGAACCGCTGCGCCCATCGCGGCAACCTCGTGTGCCTGAAGGCGAAGGGGCATACGAATGACGGGCTGACCTGCGTCTATCATTCGTGGCGCTACGACCTCGCCGGCAACCTGCAAAGTGTCGCGTTCCGCCGCGGCGTCGCCGGCAAGGGCGGCATGCCGGACGATTTCCGCCTCGCAGACCACGGCCTCAAAAAGCTGCGCACGAGCGAATTTGCCGGCCTCGTGTTCGGCACGCTGTCCTCCGACGCGCCGCCGCTTTCCGAATATCTCGGCAACCAGATCGGCTCCCACATCGCCCGCGTGTTCCGCGGCACGCCAAAGGTCATCGGCACGACGTCGCAGATACTGCACAACAACTGGAAGCTCTATGTCGAGAACGTCAAGGACACGTACCACGCGAGCCTCCTGCACACGTTCTTCACGACCTTCCGGGTCAGCCGCTTGACCAACCCCGGCGGGGTCGCGGTGGCCGAAAGTGGCGCGCATCACTTCAGCTATACCTATGGCGGAAGGCCGATCGACCAGGCCGCGTCGGATGCCGCCTATGCCGGCATCCAGTCGATGCGCGACAACATCCGCCTCGAAGACCCGCGTTTCCTCGACACGGTGGATGAGATCGGCGACGGCATTACCATTCAGATCCTCAGCGTCTTCCCGAATTTCGTCTTGCAGCAAATCAACAATTCGCTGGCGCTGCGGCTCGTCTTGCCGCGGGGGCCGGACGAGACCGAACTGGTGTGGACCTATTTCGGTTTCGAGGAAGACGACGCGGCGATGACCGAGCGCCGCCTGCAACAGGCCAATCTGGTCGGCCCGGCGGGTTATGTCTCGATGGAGGACGGCGCGGTCGGCGGCTTTGTGCAGCGCGCGATCAAGGGCGGTGAGGAGGAATGCTCGGTCCTCGAGATGGGCGGCCATGAGCATGCCTCGCAGGACACGCGCACGACCGAAGCCTCGATCCGCGGCTTCTGGAACGCGTATCGCGGCCTGATGGGACTATAGCGGCGATGGACCTCGCGGCGG
>DATJUL010000284.1:0-2455 GCA_035502295.1 Allostellaceae bacterium
GTAGAAGATCGGCTTTCCCCGGTAAATCTCGACCGGCAGCGAATAATGCGGCCCGTGCCCGATCACGATGTCGGCGCCGGCGTCGATCGCCGCGTGCGCGATCTCGGTCATGTAATCCAGCACCTCTTCACCGAGGCCCCAGTGGCACGAGGCGACGACGATATCGGCCGTGCGCCGCAGCGCCGCGATGTCTTCGGCAAAGGACGCGAGGTAGGCACGATCGGCCCAGGTCACGACGACGGGCGGGATGCCGGGCCGGTTCATCGGCGGGATCTCGGCCCGCGTCTTGTGCGCCGGCACCTGATAGGCGGTATGGCCGCGAATGACGGCGATGCCGGCGCCGCGCTCGGTGGCCTCGTGGTTGGTCGGCCAATAGACCGAGCTGCGCTGCACAAACCCGACCCGCGAGCCCCCGGCCGTGACGACCGCCGGGGCGAGCGCGGCAGTCAGGTTCGGTCCGGCGCCGGTATGGGCGATGCCGAGCCGGTCGAGCCGGGCGATCGAGCCGAGGATCGCGGCCGCTCCGTAATTGACGTTGTTGGCGATGCCGACCGCGCCGATGCCGCCGCGCTTCAGCGCCGCGCCGGCGATCTCCGGGTCGGCGTAGAACCCTTCGTGCTCGATCGCGCGCCCCTCCTGCGGCCTATAAAGACAGCATTCGAGATTGGCAAAGACCAGATCGGCCGCGCGCAGTTCGCCGCCGACCCGCGCGAAGGGCACGGCGGGATCGGCGGCGTTCATCAGGTTCACATCGCCGAGGAGGATCAGCGAGGGCATATCTTCGCGGTCCCGTTGCGGCACTGGCTCATCCGGGCGCGGCGCCCTGGATGTTGACGCGCAGCATGTAGATCGACTGGCTGGCGGCCATGAACAGATAGTCGCGCTTTGGGCCGGCGAAGCACAGGTTCGCGCAGACTTCCGGCAGGCGGACGCGGCCGATCAGCTTGCCCTTCGGGTTCCACACGGTCACGCCGGCATAGCCGAGCGGCGCGTTGGACCCGACCCACAGGTTGCCGGCGCGGTCGGCGCGCATGCCGTCCGGGCCGCAATGGACCCCATCCACCATGCAATCGCTGAACAGCCGCATCCCGCCGAGCTTCTGTCCCTGCACGTCAAACGCGTAGATCACGCCCTTGCCGCCGACCGTCTGACCGGGCCCCGGTCCGGTGCTGATCAGGTAGAGGGTTTTGTAATCGGGCGAGAAGCAGATGCCGTTCGGGTCGGGAACCTGTTCGCCCTTGACGACGACATCGAGATGGCCGCTCGGGTCCCAACGGTAGGTGTTGGTCGGCAAGACCTGCTTTGTGCCGCCGACGAGACCGACGCCGAGGTCGCCGACGTTTGCGTCATACCGGCCGCCGGCGTTGGCGCGACCGCCCTTCACGTCGGGATGACCCTCGCTGAGCTGGCCGCCATAGGGCGGGTCGGTGAACCAGATGCTGCCGTCGGGATGCGGCACCAGATCGTTCGGCGAGTTCAGCGGCTTACCCTCGAAAGCAGCGGCGATGACGGTCATCGACCCGTCCGGTTCCCAGCGCACGACACGCCGGAAGAAATCCTGCGTCGACAACTGCCGGCCCTGGAAATCGAACGAGTTGCCGTTGCTGTTGTAGGACGGCTTGCGATAGGTCGTGACCTGCCCGCTCTCCCAGATGTAGCGGAATTGCGTGTCGCCCTTGACGTCGCTGAAGACGACGTAGCGCCCCTCGCCCGACCAGGCCGGCCCCTCCGCCCATTGGCAGCCGGTCCACAGGCGGTGAATCCCGGCGAGCCCGACGCGCAGCGGCGCGAAGCTCTTGTCGATGACGAGCACGTCCGGATCGGGATAGATGTCGGGTGGGGCGGACGCGCCCCATTGCCGCGGCGGATTGCCGATGACGGTCGGCGGCGAACCGAGCTGCCGCTTTGCCGTCTGGCCCCAGGCCAAAGCCGGCGCCAAGGCGGCTGTGCCGGCGAGCAGACCGCGGCGCGTCAGGTCGTTGGTCATCGTTTTTCCTCCCCAATTTGATTGCCGGCACGATCGGAGATCGGCCGGGTGGCGTCAACCGCGCGTTCGGTCGATTCGCCGGAGCGGTCGCGGCGACCGCTACAAGCGACGCGGCATCGCGATATGGCGGCCGATCCACGAGGGGCGGGGCAGGGCGGCATGCGCGGCGGCGGCTTCGGCGACGCGCGCGTACAGATCGGGCGGAAACGGGCTGACCCGCCGACGGGCGAGATCGACGTGGAGGAACATCAGTTCCTGCGTCGCAGTGCGCGCGTCGCCGTCGAGCGCGAACATCTCATGGGCGAGATACAGCCGCTTGTCGTCGAGGCCGAGGATCTGCGTCGCGATGCGCACTCGCGCGCCGACCAGCAGCTCGCGTTCGTAGAGGTTGTGCGTCTCGGCGACAAACGTACCAAGCTTGCGCGTCTGCCGATAATCGAGGCCGAGGCCCAAGGCGTCGAACAACGC
>DATJUL010000285.1:0-2550 GCA_035502295.1 Allostellaceae bacterium
TGGGGCCTCGGTGAAGAGGTGCTGGATTACATGACCGAGATCGCGCACGCGGCGATCGACGCCGGCGCCGACATCGTGATCGGGCACGGGCCGCATTATTCGCTGCCGGTCGAGATTTACCGGGGAAAGCCGATCTTCTACGGGCTCGGCAGCTTCTCGTTCCATACCGGACACGGTGGCCGCCGCCACGGCGACTGGATCGGCATCATGGCAACGGTCGAGATCGCGGCAGGGGCATCACCGACGCGCGTTTCCGGTTTGTGCGCCACAACGATGCGAACGAGACCGTGATGTGCGCGCTCGCCGCCGAGGCCGCGACATTCGACCGCCTCGCCGCCAAGAGCGCCGCCCGCCTCGTCCCGGACGGCGATTGGGTACGGATTGCGCCGCTGTAACATCCGCGCGTAATCGAACGGCATGGTTGCGTTTGCCGTCGGCGCGGCTAAGCTCGGCGCGTCACGGCGGCGAGGCGGCGCGCGGTGGAACAGATTGGCATCGGCGGACGGCCTGCGGCGCGCGGCCATGGCGGCCGGCCGTCGCGCCGCGAGTCGGCGCTGTTGTCCGATCGCATCCTCGATGTCGCGACCGCGCTGTTTCTCGACGACGGGTTCGAGGCGACCAGCATCGAGGCTGTCGCGAGGCGCGCCGGCATCTCCAAGCGCACGTTCTATCATCGCTTTCGCAGCAAGGAAGCGCTGTTCGAAGCGGTCGTGCGGCGGCTCATCGAGCGCTGGACGCCGCCCTTCGACACCGCGCTGCTCGAAGCGCCGAGCCTGGCCGAGGCGTTGCGCCAGATCGCCGTCCACATGCTCGACGTGGCGCTGACCCAGCAAGCGCTGGCGCTGCATCGCATCATGATCGCCGAGGGCGAGCGCTTTCCCGGCCTCGCGCGCATCCTGCACGAGTTCGGGCAAGCCGCCGGCATCGCGCGCATCGCGCATGATCTCAGGCAGCGCACGGCGGCCGGCGAGCTCGGCCCGATCGACGCCGATTTTGCCGCCGAGCAATTCATTACGATGACGGTTACCGGGCCGCGGCGGCGCGCGATGGGGCTCGGCGCGCCGCTCGGCCCGGCCGCGCGGCGCCGCTGGATCGACGCGACCGTGCAGCTGTTCCTCGACGGGTGCCGCGGCGGCTGACCCGATCGTCGGCGACACAAGGGATCGGATCGATGGCACGCAGGATCGACCGGGCGACGCGCGTCGCCCTCGCGCTTGCCACCGGGCTGGCCGCGGCATCCGCCGCCGTGCCGGCAAGCGCGGCGGGCGGCGCGTCGCCGCGCGTGCAGCTCGTCCAGGCGGCGCCGCCGGCCGGCGACCAGTTCGCCGCGCTGCGGCAGCAGCTCGCGATCACGCCGGCGCAGGAGCCGAAGTTCGACGCGTTCGTTCAGGTCATGCGCGACAACGATGCGGCGCGCGCGGCCTTCCTGCGGGGCAATCCGCCCGACCGCCGGCGCAACGCGCTCGCGGAATTGCGCGTGCAGAGCGAGGCGGCGGACCTCGACGCGCGCGGGCTGCGGCGGCTCGTGCCGGCCTTCGAGGCCCTCTACGCCAGCCTGTCGAGCCAACAAAAGCAGACGGCCGACCGGGTGTTTGCCGCCCCCGCGCGATGACCGGGGGCGGCATCGCCGCGGCGCCGCCGGGCAGAGTTCCTGTTTCCCATCCCGTCGGCTTCCGCTTAAATCGACGCCGGGACAACAGCGACAGACGGGAATCGCGATGATCGACAAATTCGTCCGCTCGGTGGCGGCGGCGCTGGACGGCGTCAAGGACGGCGCGACCGTGCTGGTCGCCGGCTTCGCGCAGGTCGGCGAGCCGCGCGCCTTGATCGACGGGCTCATCGAGCAGGGCGCCCGTGATCTCGTCGTCGTGCACAACACCGCCGGGCGCGGCCGCGAAGGTGTCGCGCGCCTGATCGGCGAGGGCAGGGTGCGCAAGATCGTCTGCAGCTTCGCGCGCAGCCGCGGCTCGGTCATTTTCGAGGAAGTCTTTGCCCGCGGCGGTATCGAATTGGAAATCCTGCCGCAGGGCACGATGGCCGAGCGCATCCGCGCCGGCGCCGCCGGCATCCCGGCCTTTTACACCGCGACCGGCGCCGGCACGAAACTGGCGGAAGGCAAGGAGGCGCGCAACTTCGACGGCCGCGAATACATCCTGGAACATTGGATCCGCGGCGATGTCGCGCTGATCGAAGCCTGGCGCGCCGACCGCTGGGGCAACCTCGTCTATCGCGAGGCCGGACGCAACTTCAACCCCGTCATGGCCGCGGCAGCGGAATTGACGATTGTGCAGACGCAGCATGTCGCCGAACTCGGCGAATTGTCGCCCGAAGAGATCGCGACCCCCGGCATCTATGTGAACCGCGTCGTGCACGTCGAAGCCGGCGACCCGCCGATCAAGATCGAATAGCGCAAGATCGAGTAGGAGGAACCGATGGCGGACGCGTGGCGCGCGCTCGGGCGCGAGGAGTTGGCGGCGCGAGTCGCGCGCGACATCCCGGAGGGCTGGTCGGTCAATCTCGGGATCGGCATCCCGACCTTGGTCGGCAATT
>DATJUL010000286.1:0-2610 GCA_035502295.1 Allostellaceae bacterium
GCGGTTCGATCTGCTGCTCGCGGCGACCGCCGGCGCGATCGGCTGCAATGTCGGTTCGACGATTGCCTATGCTGCCGGACGCGGCGGCGGCCGGCCGTTCCTCGAACGCTGGGGAAGCTGGCTGCTGATCAGCCGCGACGACCTCGCCGCCGTCGACCGGTTTTTCGTGCGTTTCGGCGGCGCCGCCGTGCTGATCGGCCGGCTCTTACCGGTGATCCGCACCTACATCGCGTTGCCGGCCGGCATCGCGCGGATGCCGCAGGCGGGGTTCCAGATTTATACGTTCATCGGCTCGTGGCCGTGGTGCCTGGGGCTCGCCTATGTCGGCTACAAGCTCGGCCAGCGATGGCAGAGCGACTCGGGCCTGCGTGCCGTCATGCACCGCTTCGATCTGGTCATCGTCGCGCTGATCGCCGCCGGAATCGTCTGGTTCGTCTGGCGCCATCTCCGCCGCGACGCGGCCTGAGCGCCACGGCTCATGCGGTTGCGATCTGGCGCGGACGGTAGATCGCGGTGTGGATGATATGCGCGGCCGGCTGGTCGCCGTCGGCCAGCACCAGCGCGTCGATTTCGACAAAGCGGTGGCCGCTCTTTTCGTAATTGCCGGCGACCCGGGCGCGCGCCGCCAGCGTGCTGCCGATCCTGACCGCCGCGAGATGCCGGATGCGGCTGCCGGTGTGAATCCACGGCCCGAGCAGCACGTTGCGGCTGATCGCAAAATTGCCGACGCGCAGCACGTCGCGCGGATGCACGAGGTTTTCGGCCGCATAGATCGGTGCCGTCTCGTGCGCGTCGGCGAGGTAGCGCGCCGCCATCTCAGACGTTATCGGGTAGGGGTCGAGGCCGAGCCAGGTGCCGACCGCCAGCGAGGTTTCGTCGGCCGGCGGGCGCGGCTCGGGGCGCTGCGGCACGCGGGCGTAGCCGGCGAGCGCCGGCGCCGGCGCCGCGTCGGGCAGCGCGGCGCCGCCGACGGCGCAGGCCTCGCCGCGGCATTCCACCGTGATCGCGAGCCCGCCGGCCTCGTCGCGCGCGGTGACGCTGACCTCGTCGCCGTCGTAGACCGGCTTCAGGAAGCGGCATTCGGCAGTGCCGCGTTCGAGCCAGGCGCGGCCCCAGCGCAGGGCCGGCAGGTGCGACATGTAGCCCCAGACATCGACCCCCGGCACCAGACCGCCGCTGAAGCCGAAGCGGCGGGCGGTCGCATCGTCGTGAATCTTGTTTTCGGAATCGTGCGCGGTGTTGAACGCGACAACCCGATAGAGTCCGAGATCGACGGCGGTCATTCGCGTTTCCCTTCAGTTCGCGGCGATCGCCGCGGCAATCGCCGGTGGGCGGCGCAGGGTCTGCAGCACGACGCAATAGCGCTCGGTCAGTCTGAGCAGCGTCTCGATCCGGTCCGGGGATTCGTCGGTATCGAGCGCGAAATCGAGGCGGATGTCGCGAAACCCGACCGGCGCTTCGCGATCGACGCCGAGCGTGCCGCGGAAATCGAGGTCGCCCTCGGCCCGCACCCGGCCGCCCGCGAGGCGGAATTCCAATGCCGTCGCGACCGCGCGCAATGTGACACCGGCGCAGGCGACGAGCGCCTCCAAGAGCATGTCGCCGGAGCACGCCTGGAGGCCGGTGCCGCCGGTCGCCGGATGCAATCCGGCCTCGACCAGCGCGCGGCCGGTATCGACGCGGCAGGCGATGCCGTCGCCATCGAGCGCGCCTTCGGCCTTCAGCGTCACGACCGCGGCCCCAGGTTCGTCGCGGTATTTCGCCTTGAGCGGCGCCTGCATTTCGCGCAACCGGGCGGCATCCATCGAATCACCTCACGTCGGCCGGGGACGAATGTCGGCGCACGATAACACGATCGGCGGGCGCGGCGGCGCCGCGCATTTCCCGGTTGCGCCGAAGGGCGGCTTTTCCGAGACTGCCGGCCGGCTCATGAAGGGAATACTCGTCGGCATCGTCATCGCGGGGCCGGTCGGCGGCGCCAGCATGCTGCGGCTGTCGATCGGCCGCCGGCATCTCGTCTGGATCAATCGCGGCTCGGGCGGGATATTGCTGTTGTCCGGGGCTGCCCTGCTCGGCAGCCTGTTGACGCACCATTTTCTCTGACCGGGCGAGGCACGGGCGTGGTTTATCTGCCGCCGCATTTCACCGAGAGCCGCGATGAGGTGCTGCTCGCGCATATCGAGCGACACGAATTCGGGCTGCTGGTCAGCCAGGGCGCCGCCGGGCAGACCGCCAGCCACCTGCCGTTTCTGGTCGCGCGGCATGGCGGGCAGCTGCTGCTGCAGGCGCACGTGGCGCGCGCCAACCCGCAGGTCGCCGATCTCGACCGCGGCGGCGAGGCGCTGGCGATATTTTCGGGGCCGCACGCCTATGTCTCGCCGAGCTGGTACGCGGCCGGGCCGGCAGTGCCGACCTGGAACTACACGGCGGTGCACGCCTATGGCGATGTGCGGACGATCCGCGACGCCGCCTGGCTGCGCGATCTGGTCGCGCGGCTGTCCGCGCGCCACGAAGCGCGCGAGCCGACGCCGCCGTGGCGCAGCGAGGATCTGCCGGAGCGCTTTCTGGCAGCGATGCTGGACGGCATCGTCGGCGTCGAGCTGCGGGTCA
>DATJUL010000287.1:0-5619 GCA_035502295.1 Allostellaceae bacterium
CGCTTCTCTCCCTCTCTCCGCGTGCGGGGAGAGGGCCGGGGTGAGGGGCCGACGTAATGCGGCTCGACCGCGGCGCCATCGCGACCTTGGGCTGCGTTCTCGGCGGCGCGGCGCTGCTCGCCGTGTTGAACCTGGCGACGCTGCCGGGCAGCGTGCTGCATGTGCCGAATTTCGTCGTGTCGATCGTCGGCAAGTATCTGTGCTACGCGATCCTCGCGCTGGCGATCGATCTGGTGTGGGGCTATGTCGGCATCCTGACCCTCGGGCACGCCGCCTTCTTCGCGCTCGGCGGTTACGCGATGGGCATGTACCTGATGCGCGAGATCGGCGCACGCGGCGTCTATGCCAACCCGATCCTCCCTGATTTTATGGTGTTCATCGGCTGGAACAAATTGCCGTGGTACTGGTACGGCGTACAGCATTTCTGGTTTGCCCTCATTCTTGTGGTGCTGATACCCGGAATCCTGGCGTTTGTATTCGGCTGGTTCGCTTTCCGCTCACGCGTCTCGGGCGTCTACCTGTCGATCATCACGCAGGCGCTGACCTATGCGCTGATGCTCGCCTTTTTCCGCAACAACATGGGGTTCGGCGGCAACAACGGGATGACCGATTTCAAGGACATCATCGGCTTTCCGCTCAGCGCGGAGACAACCTCGGTCGGGCTGATGCTGGTCACCGCTGCGGTGTTGTCGCTGGCCTATCTCCTGGCGCGGGCGATGACGCGCTCGCGGTTCGGCAAGGTGCTGGTCGCGGTGCGCGATGCCGAGCCGCGCACGCGCTTTCTCGGCTACCGGCCGGAATCCTATAAGCTCGTCGTGTGGACGCTGTCGGCGGTCATCGCCGGCATCGGCGGCGCGCTTTACGTGCCGCAGGTCGGCATCATCAACCCGTCGGAATTCGCGCCGGCCAATTCGATCGAGGCGGTAATCTGGGTCGCAGTCGGCGGCCGCGGCACATTGTCGGGCGCGATCCTCGGCGCGGTCCTGGTCAATCTCGGCAAGACCTGGTTCACCAGCGCGCTTCCCGACGTGTGGCTGTTCGCGATGGGCGGCCTCTTCATCCTCGTCACGGTGTTCCTGCCGCACGGCATCATCGGCCTGTTCAGGCGCGGGCTGACGGCGGCCGAGCGCGACCGCCGCTCGGCGGCGGCCGAGGCGGCGATGCGCGAGGCGGCGGAATAATGGCCGAGCCGACGCTCCTCTATCTCGACGGCGTCACCGTCTCGTTCGACGGGTTCAAGGCGCTCGACGACCTGTCGCTGGTGCTCGAACCCGGCGAGATGCGCGCCGTGATCGGCCCCAACGGCGCCGGCAAGACGACGATGATGGATGTCATCACCGGCAAGACGCGGCCCGACGAAGGGCACGTCGTGTTCGGCGCCGATACGGATCTGCGGAAGCTCGATGAGCCGGCCATCGCGCGGCTCGGCATCGGCCGCAAATTCCAGCGGCCGACCGTCTTCGAGCCGCTCTCGGTGCGCGACAATCTGCTGCTGGCGCTGGCCGGCGACCGCAGCCCGCGTTTTGCGCTGTGGGCGCGCGAGACCGCCGCCGAGCGCAGGCGGATCGACGAATTGCTGGCGACGACCCGCCTCTCGGCCGAACGCGACCGCCGCGCCGCCGAACTGTCGCACGGCCAGAAGCAGTGGCTCGAGATCGGCATGCTGCTGGCGCAGGAGCCGAAGTTGCTGCTCGTCGACGAGCCGGTCGCCGGCATGACCGACGCCGAGACCGAAGCGACCGCTGAACTGCTGCGCGAGATCAACGAGACGAGCACCGTCGTCGTCGTCGAGCACGACATGGCGTTTGTCCGCGCGCTCGGCGTCAAGGTCACCGTACTGCACGAGGGCAAGGTATTGGCGGAAGGCTCGATCGATACGATCCAAAGCAACCCGCGCGTCATCGAAGTCTATCTCGGGCGGTGAGATGCTGGCGGTCGAGGCGGTCGATCTTTATTACGGCGCCAGCCAGGCGCTGCGCCGGGTGAGCCTCGCCGCGAAACTGGGCGAGGTGACCTGCATCCTCGGCCGCAACGGCGTCGGCAAGACCAGCCTCTTGCGCGCGATCTTCGGCCTGCATCCGATCCGCGCCGGCCATATCAGCTGGGAGGACCGCGATCTCGGCACCTTGCCGCCCTATCAGCGCGCCCGCCGCGGCCTCGCGCTGGTGCCGCAAGGGCGCGAAATCTTTCCGCGCCTGACGGTGCGGGAAAATCTCGAAACCGGGTTTGCCGTGCTGCCGCGCGGCCAGAGGCGTCTCCCCGACGAAATCTTCGAGCTGTTCCCGGTCTTGAAAGACATGCTCGGCCGGCGCGGCGGCGACCTGTCGGGCGGCCAGCAGCAGCAACTGGCGATCGCCCGCGCGCTCGTCACCCGCCCGCGCTGCCTCGTCCTCGACGAACCGACGGAAGGCATCCAACCATCGATCATCAAGGATATCGGCCGCGTCATCGAGCGCCTGGCGGCGCGCGGCGACATGGCGATCCTCTTGGTCGAGCAGTATTTCGAATTCGCCCGCGACCTCGCGGCCTCGTGGCTCGTCATGGAGCGCGGCGAGGTCGTGCTGAGCGGCCTGGCCGGCGAGATGGACGAGACCGCCGTCCGCGCCCACCTGACCGTCTGAAGGTGACTATCGGGATTGCTTCGCTTTGCTCGCAATGACCGTCATTGCGAGGAGCGCAGCGACGAAGCAATCCGGTCGCCGCTCAAAGCCCGCCTAGTGCGACGATGAAATCGACGATCCGGTCGAGGCCGTCGCCCGATTTCAGGTTGGTGAACACAAACGGGCGCTCGCCGCGCATGCGCCGCGCGTCGCGATCCATGATGTCGAGGCTCGCGCCGACCGCCGGCGCCAGGTCGATCTTGTTGATGACGAGAAGGTCGGAGCGGGTGATGCCCGGTCCGCCCTTGCGCGGGATTTTGTCGCCGGCCGCGACATCGATGACGTAGATCGTCAGGTCGGCGAGTTCCGGCGAAAACGTCGCGGCGAGATTGTCGCCGCCCGACTCGATCAGCACGAGGTCGGTCGCCGGAAACCGCCGCGTCATGTCGGCGATCGCGGCCAGATTGATCGAGGCGTCCTCGCGGATCGCGGTGTGCGGGCAGCCGCCGGTCTCGACGCCGCAGATGCGCTCGGGCGGCAAGGCGCCGCTCTTGGTCAGGAATTCGGCGTCCTCGCGGGTATAGATGTCGTTGGTGATCGCGACGAGCTCCCAGCTCCCGCGCATGCGCTTGCACAGCCCATCCATCAGCGCCGTCTTGCCCGAGCCGACCGGGCCGCCGATGCCGATGCGCAAGGGTTCGCGCGTGCTCATGAGCGGAACAGCCTCGAATATTGCGTTTCGTGGGCGATCGAGAAGAGATCGAGAGCAAAGGCGGCGCTGCCGAAATCCGCCGGGTCGCGGGTCATCGCAGCTCGCGCGGCGGCCGCGACAACCGGCTCCAGCGCCGCCAGGATGCGCTGGCCGTCGGTCTGGCCGATGAGGCCGAGGCGCAGCCCGGCCGCGATGAGGTTGGCCGCGAACGCCTGCAAATAGCCGACCAACGCATCCTCCAGCGCGATGCCGGCGCCGGCCGCCGCCGCGCCGAACGCTGCCGAATGGCACACGCCATCGCGCGGCTGCCACTCGGTAAGGAACGGGTCGGGCCAGGCGGCGCGGCAGGCGGCAACGAATGCCGCACCTTGCTGTGTCGCTTCGAGCGCCAATTCGGCGGTGGCTCGATACGCGACGCCGCGGTCGTGGGCGCGATCGAGCGCCGCCCGATCGCCCGCTTGCGCGGCGCGATAGGCCGCGACCAGAATATCGCCGTCGATGCGGCCGCTGCCATCGCGCACGATCGCCGCGATCCACGCTTCGAGGCTCGCCCGGTCGTGCACGGCGCCGGCCTCCGCGGCGGCTTCGATCCCGTGCGAATAGCTGAAGGCACCGGTCGGAAAGCCGGGCGACAGCCAGGCGAGCAGCCGGTAGAGCGCCGCGCCGGTGTGCCGCGCGATCGTCATCCGCATCCTGCGCGGCGCGCGAGCACGATCTTCTGCGCCGAGCGGCCGAGAAAATGCGGCGCCGAGCCGCCCTCGGCCAACAGGTCGAGAAATTCGTCCGGCCGGGCGATGCGCACCGCGCCGAGGATGTCGGCGCCGCGCGCGAAGAACGCGTCCGGCAGAATGCCGACGGTCGGCCCGACGATCGTCACGCGCGCCTCGGGTCGCGCCCAGGCGAGCAAATCCTCCAGCGTATCGTTGAGCAGCGTCGAGCCGCTGACCAGCAGCACATCGGCCGCCGGAACGATATCGGCGGCCGCCTCGGCCGGCCGGTAAAACGGCATCTCCTCGGGTTTGAGCGACGCCGGGTTCTTCTCCAGCACGAGATAAGGCAGCCGGCGCCGCTTCAATTCCTTGAGGAACGGAATGAAGGCGCCGACCAGCACGACCCGGTCGCCGGCGCGGATTTCGGTCGCATCGAACGCGTCGACGCCGGCCACGAGGTCGGCGCCCGGGTATGGCCGACGGCGCCACGCGAGTTCGGCGAGCGCATTGAGCGTCGCGATGCCGAGCGCGCGCGCCAGTCCCTCGGGGGCGGCCGCGTCCCGCATCAGCTCCGCCGCCGGCCGGCCGGCGAGCTTCCGCCAGCCCGCGCCGTGCGCCGCGATCGGGCAGCAGACATCGCCCGGCACCGCCGCGTGCGGCGTCGCGCAGGTGCCGGCGGTGCCGCATGACAGCTTGACGCCGGTAAAAAACAACCCGACCACCGCCCGCTCAATGGCGATGTCGTCGAAGTCGGCGCCGAGAATGTCCGTGACGCACGCGATCGTCTCGGTCAAGATGCCGTCCGGCAGCAGGGCACTCCACACGTCGCTGCTCTCGCCCATCCTTCGCAACCCGCTCATCATATCAGCATTCGCATGAAACCGATCCAGGGATTGGCCGCCGCCGCGGCGCTCGCGGTGCTTTCTCTCGCCGCGCCCGCCGCGGCGACGGCGCAAACGGCAAAGGGCACGGTGACCGAGATGACAGACGGCCTCAAATACACCGATGCGACGGTCGGCAGCGGCGCCGAGGCGACGCCCGGCCATCAGGTCACCGTCAATTATACCGGCTGGCTCGACGAGGGGGGCAGGAAAGGCAAGAAATTCGACAGCTCGTTCGACCACGGCCAGCCGTTCTCGTTCACGCTCGGCGCGCATCAGGTGATCCCGGGCTGGGACGAGGGGGTGGCGGGCATGAAGGTCGGCGGCAAGCGCACGCTGATCATTCCGCCCGCGCTCGGCTATGGCGCACGCGGCGCCGGCGGCGTCATCCCGCCCAACGCGACCCTGATCTTCGATGTCGAGCTGCTGAAGGTCGATTGAGCCTGGCGTCGCGGGGCCGAGGTTCAATCCCTGAGCGCGCGCAGGAAAGCGCTGCGCTGCTGCGCCGCCGCCAACAGGAACCCACCATCCTGCCCGGCCAGCACAAAACGGCAGCCCATGCCGACATAGCGGGTCAAGAGGTCCTCGGTATAGACGCCGCCGACGCCGGCATGTTTGCCGTGCTTCGCGCACGCGGCGACGACCGCGCGATAGGCATCGACGACGCGCGGGTTGGTAAAGTCGCCGTGGATGCCGAGCTCGGCGCACAGATCGTT
>DATJUL010000288.1:0-3012 GCA_035502295.1 Allostellaceae bacterium
GACCACGGCGTACTCATAGTTGATCAGCGGATAGCTGTTGTCGCCGGGCGCGAAGACGAGGCTGATGCGCTCATAGGACGGTGTGCGCGGGTCGAGCTTGGCGGCTGCGTCGGCAATCGACTGCGATGTCGGGAGCAGGAACTTGCCGTCCTGGCTCTTCACCATGGCGGTGCCGAGACCGGCTTTGGCGATCTCGCCGGCGTAGCTGATGCCGACATAACCGATGGCGTAAGGCGTCGCGGCGAGCGCCTTGACGACGCCTTCATTGCCGACTGCGGTTTTTTCCGCGGCGATGGCGGGCCACGCGATCTCGGTGCCGTAGCCCGGATTGTCCTCCCAACTCTGGGCCGAGAAATCGAGAAACTGGGTAAAGATGAACGTGTCGCCGGAACCGTCGGCGCGGCGGAGCGGAATGATCGGGTGGTGCGGCAGCGCCGCGCCCCGGTTCATCGCCTGCAATGCCGGCGCATCCCACTCGTTGATGGCGCCCGAATAGATCGCCGCGAGCGTCGGGCCGTCGATCCTGAGATGCGCGCCGTTCAGACCGGGCAGGTTGTAGTTGATCGTCTGCGCCGAAATCGCGAGCGGGATATCGAGGATCTGCGGGTTCTGCGCCGCGACCTTGTCGGAGAGATAGGCGTCGGAGGCGCCGATGCGGACCGTTCCAGCGAGCGCCGCTTTCTCGCCGGCACCGGAGCCGGTGGCGGCCGCGGTCATCGCGACGTCCGGCACCACGCTCTTGTAGCCGGCGATCCAAGCCTGGAACAGCGGGAAGAGCAGCGTCGAGCCGGTTTCATTGAGGGTAACGCCGGCCGCGTTCGCCGTCGCGGTCGCGACCGCGAACATGATTGCGGCGCCGGCAAACGCGCGGCGAGTGTTATCGGTCATGACGGCCCTTTCCAGGGAAGGTGATCAGCGTCCGATCCGGTCGAGGTTCACGCCGGTCGTTTCGATCCGGTATATCCAGGTCACGATCGCGCCGAGGATCGAGCTGACCGCGAGGGCGTAAAGCAGCGTGCGGGTACCGACGGAGATGAGCAGCAGCGGGAACCCGTAGGTCGTGGTGACCGCGCCGACCTTGCCGATCATCGCCGCGAAGCCGGCGCCCATGCCGCGCACCTCGGTGGGAAACACTTCGCCCGCCAAGAGGTAGGTCTGCGCGTTGGGGCCGAGATTGGTCATGAAGTTGAACAGCATCACGCCGGCCATGATGAAATACAGCCTGGCCGCGCCGGTCGCGTCGATCGACAGCGTGGCGATCGCGAGACCGACCGCGCAGCCGAGAAAGCCGAAGACCTGCAGGCGGATGCGCCCGAGCGTATCGGACAGCGCGATCGCGACGACGATGCCGACGATCAGCAGCGAGGTTGTCAGCGCCGCGGCCTCCGCCGAATGGATGCCGCTGGCGATCAAGTCAGCCGGGCTGCGGATTTTGTCGGGGCCGCTGCCGAGGGCGGCGGCGATCAGCGTGGGGGTGAAGACGCCGATGCCGTAAGTGCCGAGATCCTGGAGAAACCACGGCACCGACGAGAAGATCGTGGCGCGGCGGTTGCGCGCGTCGAACAGCGCCAGGAAGGACTGTTTCGACGCCTGCGCCTCGTCGACGACATGGCGGGCGAGCGCCACGGTCCGCGGGTAGAGCGGCTTGCGGTAAAGCAGGCGGCTCACGGCCTGTTCCGCCTCTTCATGCGCGCCCCGCACGATCAGCCAGTTCGCGCTTTCCGTGATGAAGAAACGACCGAGCGTGATCAGCACCGCCGGCACCAGCGCGGTCGCGTACATCCACCGCCAGGCATCGAGGCTCGGGTCGAGCACGAGGACGAGGGCACCGATCCCGATGCCGCACATGGCGCCCACCGCCTGAAAGGCGAAGGCGCCGAGCACGAGGCGGCCGCGCGAGGCGCTCGGGATGTTCTCCGAGATGATCATATGCGCCGTCGGATAGTCGCAGCCGAGCGCCATGCCGACGCCGAACAGACAGATCACCAGCGACACGAAGTTCTGCACCAGGATCAGCAGCGCAAGGAACAGACAAAAAATAATCATCTCAGCAATGAACATTCGCTTGCGGCCGAAATAGTCCGACAGGCCGCCCAGCAGGATCGTGCCGGCCAAAATACCGGCAAGGCTTGCCGAAGTGACAAGGCCTTTCTCGGCCGCGGCAAGGTGGAATTCGCGGGTGATGAGCGGCACGGTCACCCCGCCCATGAAGACGACAAACCCTTCAAAGAATTTGCCGAACGCAGCGAGCGCCCAGATACGCCACTGCATTCCCGTCATCGGCGTCGATTTTAGGGACGTGCCGTCGGGCCACACCGGCAATTCGTCGATATATTCCTGTACCGTTTTCGCCGACGACTGATCCCGCGTCGGCGATGTGGCAACGTCGACCATGCTTCGGGCTCCCTCAAATCAATTCTTGGCGGAGAACTGCGATGAGGCGGTGTGCCGAGTGCTGCGTCACCCCCGGATGCACCCACGGCACCCTCGCCGCCGTCGCAAACGATTTCTAGTGGCTTGCTATGACACTTTGATGAAGTCAGCGAATCGAGGGGCTGCGCGCCGGCGCCCCGTCAACCTGGAAAATCTCGCTGTCGTCGTATTGGTAGAAGGGCAGCAGCCTCGCGACATGCCGCGCGAGGCGGGCGTGGCCGCCGAGGGAGGGATGCTTGGCCCGCAACAGATCGAACCGCGACTTCAGCTTAACCGCCGATGCCGCGGCCCCCAGAGCCCCGAACCCGTAAAACACGGCGGCCGTGATTGCTCCGTCCATCGCCCCGTCCTTAACCGGCGGTCTTTACAAATAGATGACGGTGGGCGCGACGTTGGTCAGAATTTTTCAGCACGAAGCGGTCAATTTCTGGCTGACGAACCGCATCCCGCGGCGGCTGGCCAACCGGCTTATGGCGCGCCTCAGCCGGATCGATCAGCCGCTGTTCGCGCGCGCCGCCATCGCGATCTGGCGATTGTTCGGCGATCTCGATTTGAGCGAATCGGCGACCCAGCATTTCG
>DATJUL010000289.1:0-4976 GCA_035502295.1 Allostellaceae bacterium
GGCCGAATACCCGATGACCAGCAGCACCGCGAAACTGCCGATCAGGCTGACCGGCACCGCGATCGCCGGGATCAGCGTTGCGCGCAGGCTGCCGAGAAAGATAAAGACAACCGTGACGACGAGCGCAAAGGCGATCGCCAACGTGATCAGCACGTCGTGGACCGTGGCGTGCACAAACGTCGTCGTATCGTAGTTGACGACCCATTTGAGGCCGGGCGGAAACCGTTTGCTCAACCGGTTCATCGTGGCGATGACCCGCGCGGCAGTGGTCACCGCGTTGGCGCCCGGCGACAAATAGAGGCCGATCGCCACCGCCGGCTGCCCGTTGAAGCGGCCTTCGACATCCTCGTTCTGCGCGCCGAGTTCGACCCGCGCGACCTCGCGGATGCGCAGCAGCGAGCCGTCCGGGTTGGCTCGCAGCACGATATTGCCGAACTGTTCGGGCGTCGTCAGCCGACCCTGCGTCTCGACGTTCATCTGGAACTGCTGGTCATGGCCGATCGGGCGCGCGCCGATCCGCCCAACGGGGGCCTGCACGTTCTGCGCCTGGATCGCGGCGATGATGTCGGCCGGCGTCAGCTTCAGATTGTCCAGCCGTGCGGTGTCGAACCAGATGCGCATCGAATAGTTGAGCGCGCCGAAGATATGCGCCTGCCCTATCCCCGGTATCCGCGACAGCACATCGATGACGTTGATGATCGCGTAGTTGGTGATGAACAGCGGATCCTGCTTGCCGCCCGCGCTGTAGAGCGAGATGAATTGCAGGATCGCCGACGATTTCTTTTGGATGGTCAGCCCCTCTAGTTGCACTTCGGAGGGCAGTTGGGCGAGCGCGGTCTGCACCCGGTTGTTGACGTTGACGGTGTCGATGTCGGGGTCGCTGCCGGAGGCGAAGCTGACGGTCAGGTTGTAGGAGCCGTCATCGCCGCTGGTCGATTTCATGTAGATCATCTTGTCGACGCCGACGACTTGCGCTTCGATCGGCTGCGCCACGCTGGCCTCGACGACGGCAGCCGAGGCGCCGGGGTAGACGGCGGAAACCTGCACCTGCGGCGGCACGATGTCGGGAAACTGCGCGACCGGGATGCGCATCAGGGCCAACAGGCCGGCGATCGTGATGACCAGCGCGATGACGACCGCCAGCCGCGGCCGATCGACGAAGATCGCCGAGATCATCGCGGTGCCTTTGCTGCTGCGGCCGGCGCGACCGCGGGTTCGATCGTCGGCGGCGGGCTTGCCGGCGCCGGCGCCACGGCTTCGCCCGGACGAACCCGCTGCAATCCCTCCGAAATGACCAGTTCTCCTGCCGTCAAGCCGCTGGTCACGACGGCGGTGGCCGGCGTCGACTGGCCGAGCTGAATGGGGCGCCGCTGCGCCCTGTTATGCGCGTCGACGACATAGACGTAATCGCCCTGCTGATCGGACAGCACGGCGGCACGCGGGATCGCGAGAACGGTGATCGGCTGCACGCCTTCGAGCAGCACCGTGACGAACTCGCCGTCGACCAGCTCGCGCGAAGCCGGGTCGCCCTTCTTCAAGCCCGGAAGCACCGGATTGGCGATCACGCCGCGCAACGTGATCGTATCGGTATTTTGGGCGACGGTCGGCGCGACGTAGTCGAGTCGGCCGGTCTGGCCGTAAATCCGGCCGTCGGGCAGACGCAATTTGATCGCGACCGCGCCGAGCCCGCCCTTTGTCGCGTAACGGTTGCGCAAATCAAGCCCGGCACGCAGCGCGATCGGGAAGATCACGTACATCGGATGCTGGGCGACGATCGTCGCCAGCGTGCCGGTTGTCGGCGATACGACGTTGCCTTCGGTGACCGACGTGCTGCTGATCTTGCCGTCGATCGGCGCCCGGATCTCGGTGTAGCCGAGGTTGATTTGCGACTGACGCAGCTGCGCCTGGGCGCCGGCAACCTGCGCCGCCAGCGATTGTTCCGAGGCCAGCGCGGCATCGACGGTCGATTGCTGGCCGGCCGGCGTGTGCAGCAACGCTTGCGCGCGCTCGAGCGTCAGTTCCGCGTTGCGCTGCTGCGCCTGGAGCTGCGCCACGGTCGCCTTGTTGGCGTCGACCTGCGCCTGGAACGGCGGCTGCTCCAGTTGGTAAAGCAAATCGCCCCGCTTCACTTCGGAGCCCTCGACAAACAGCCGCTTTTCGAGAAAGGCGGTGACCCGGGCGACCAGCGCCACGCGCGCCACCGCCTGGATGCGCCCGATGAACTCGTCGCTCTGCGTCATCTGCTGCCGCTCGGCGCGCACCACCCCGACCGCCGGCGGCACGCCGGGCGCTTGTGCCGCCGCTTTGGTCGGATGGCAACCGAGCGCGACGGCGGTCAGCAGCAGCAGCGATGCTGCACCCGATCTCTGTGCCATCCTCGCCCCCCAATGCGCTCCGGTCATGGCGGAACAGCAAAATCCCGGCCATCGGGCCATGCCTGCCGCTGGTCGAGAAACCCGCGGCGCGCGGCTGTCGTGGCGTCGCGTGCCGACCGCAACCTATAGCTGTTCGGTCTGCCGGCTCCGCCTGCTTCTGCAGGGAATCAGCAGGCGGTTTCGCGTCGACGTTGTGCCGCCGGCCCTGCCGCGGCATCGCGCAAACCCCGTACCCGCCATCGCGCCCGCGATGCCTCCTGTCTCCGATCCGTTCCGACACCGCAAGCCCTACCACACCACTGTGGCGAAATTAGCGGCGCCAACCGCCTTACCGCCGCGGTGGGCGTCGCAATTTCCACGACTCACACATCCAGATTGGCGACGGAGAGGGCGTTCTGCTGGATGAAGTCGCGGCGGGGTTCGACGAGGTCGCCCATCAGGGTGGAAAAGGTTTCTTCCGCCTCGTCCGCGTGGCTGACCCGCACCTGGAGCAATGAGCGCGCGTCGGGGTCGAGGGTCGTTTCCCACAATTGCTCGGGGTTCATTTCGCCGAGGCCCTTGTAACGGTTGACTTCGATGCCGCGGCGGCCGAGTTCGATGACGGCATCGACCAGCGCAGAGGGGCCGGGGATGCGGTATTCCTTGTCGCGCGCGACGAGCCGGGCCGGCCGCTCGTAGGCCTGGCGCAGCCGGGCGCTCTCGCCGTCGAGCCGGCGCGCCTCGCTCGACCTGAGCAAGGCCGCGTCGATCAGCCGGCGCTCGTCGACCCCCTGCACCGAGCGGCCGAACACGAGGCCCTCGCCGGCGATCACATCGCCGCGCCAGCGCCCGTCCGGGCCGTCGACGAGCAGGTTCAACCGCTCGGCGGTGCGGTGCGCCGCCTCGATCGCGCGGTTCGGGTCGGCGAGGATGCCGGCGGCGAGCGCGCCGGCGATCGCCGCCTGCTCGACGACATCGGCCTTGCCGACCTTCTGGGCGAGCGTCTGCACCGAGCGGCGCTGCACCCGCGCCTGTTCCAACAGGTCACGCAAATCGAGGCCGCCGCGCTGGCCGCCGTCGTGCTGATGCAGCACCGCATCGCGCAGCGCCTGGTCGAAGCAATAGGCTTCGAGCGCCGCATCGTCCTTCAGATAAACCGGCTTCTGGTTGCCGCGCTGCAAGCGGTAGAGCGGCGGTTGCGCGATGTAGAGAAACCCTTTTTCGATGAGCAGCCGCATCTGCCGGAAGAAGAACGTCAGCAAGAGGGTGCGGATGTGGCTGCCGTCGACATCGGCGTCGGTCATGATGATGATGCGGTGATAGCGCGCCTTGTCGGCCTCGAAATCCTCGCGGCCGATGCCGGTGCCGAGCGCCTGGATCAGCGTGCCGATCTCGGCCGACGACAGCATCTTGTCAAAGCGGGCGCGCTCGACATTGAGGATTTTGCCCTTGAGCGGCAGGATCGCCTGGAAGCGGCGGTCGCGGCCCTGTTTTGCCGAGCCGCCGGCGCTGTCGCCCTCGACGATGAAGAGTTCCGATTTCGCGGGATCGCGCTCCTGGCAGTCGGCGAGCTTGCCCGGCAGGTTGGCGACATCGAGCGCGGTCTTGCGCCGCGTCAGATCGCGCGCCTTCCGCGCCGCCTCGCGCGCCGCGGCGGCCTCGACGACCTTGGCGACGATTTTCCGGGCGTCCGCCGGGTGCTCCTCGAACCATTGCTGCAGGCGGTCGGAGACGATGCCCGAGATCGCCGGGCTGACCTCGGAGGAAACCAGCTTGTCCTTGGTCTGTGAGGAGAATTTCGGGTCGGGCAGCTTGACGCTGAGGATGCAGGTCAACCCTTCCCGCATGTCCTCGCCGGCGAGCGTGACCTTTTCCTTTTTGGCGAGGCCGCTGTCGTTGGCGTAGGCGTTGACGGTGCGGGTCAGCGCGGTGCGGAAGCCGGCGAGATGCGTGCCGCCGTCGCGCTGCGGGATGTTGTTGGTAAAGCACAGCATCGTCTCGTGATAGGAGTCGGTCCACTCCATCGCGATCTCGACAAAGATGCCGTCCTTCTCGCCCTTGATCGAGATCGACGGCGAATGCAGCGCCTGTTTCGAGCGGTCGAGATAATCGACAAACGCTTCAAGTCCGCCCTCGTAAAAGAACGTGGCGCTTTTCGGCTCAACCTCGCGCAAATCGGTGAGGATCAGCGTGACCCCGCCATTGAGGAAAGCGAGCTCGCGCAGCCGGTGTTCCAAGGTCGTGAAATCGAATTCGAGCGAGGTGAAGGTCTCGCCGCTCGGCGTAAAGGTGATCTCGGTGCCGGTCTTCTGCGTTCCGGCGCGCTTGCTGTCCGCCGGCCAATCCGGCGCAGGACCCACCTCCGCCAGCGGCGCCTCCGGCAGCCCGTCATGAAAGCGCATGAACCATTCGGAGCCATTGCGGAAAATGCGCATCTCCAAGGTCGAGGACAGCGCATTGACCACCGACACGCCGACCCCGTGCAAACCGCCCGACACCTTGTAGGAGTTCTGGTCGAATTTCCCGCCGGCGTGGAGCTGGGTCATGATGACCTCGGCCGCCGACACGCCTTCTTCCTGATGAATGCCGACCGGGATGCCGCGGCCGTTATCGGTGACCGTG
>DATJUL010000290.1:0-4551 GCA_035502295.1 Allostellaceae bacterium
TCGATCTGACGCGATACCGCTCCAGCAATTCTGGTGGGCGCGACAGGGATTGAACCTGTGACCCCTACGATGTCAACGTAGTGCTCTCCCGCTGAGCTACGCGCCCTGGTCTCACTGCGCCGAGGGATTTAGCGGAAATGCCGGGCCGCGGCAAGAACGGCCGCAGGATCAGTCGCTGCAGCCGGGCGAGCCGGCGCCGAGGCTGCGGCCGATGACGGCATAGAGCGGCTGGCCGCCGCCCGCCGGGGTGCGATCAAGGCAGCGGATGTCGGCCCAATTGCCGGCCGCGGCGAAGTGCTGCGCGACGAGGCAGAGTTGCCCGGTGTCGTCGTGCAGGCACCAGCAGGCGATCGCCTTTGTCGCGAGGCAACGGTTCGAAAACGTGACGATCAGCGGCGCTCCCGGCCGCAGCACGCGGGCGATCTCGCGCAGGACTTCGGCCGGGCGCGCCAGATACGGCACGGCGGCACAGATCGTCGCGCCGTCAAATTCGCCGGCGGCAAACGGCAAGGCCGGGCTGGCGTTGAGATCCTGCACCCGCCATTCGTCGAGAAACGGGTTTTCCTGGAGCGCCTCTTGGTCGATGCCGATGCCGACGACGCGGCGGAACGGCGCCTCGGGCGGCAGATGCGGCACCCACCCGGACATGACGTCGAGGATCGCGCCGCCGGCCGGCAGTATCTCGCGATAGAGCTCGGTGACCGCAGCAATCGCGGCGCGGTCGATCCGGCCGGACGCGGCCTCTTTTTGCTGGCCGTGGGCGAATACCGCATCGGCCAAGAAATCGGCCGCCGAGGCGACGGCGGTTGACAGGAATTGCCGGATGATCCCGTCACGACTCATGCCGGTTCAGATAGGGTTCGTCACTGGTCTGCTCAAGCCCGCGGCACGGCAAAGTCGAACATCGTTCGACAGGTTGTCCTTCAATCCGTCAGGGCGCGCTCGGGCGCGGTCAGCGGCAGGCCGAGATCGTGCGCGACCGCCGGGTGGGTAAGGAGGCCGCGGCAGGCATTGAGGCCGTGGCGCAGATGCGGATCGTCGGACAGCGCGCGCCGCCAGCCGCGGTCGGCAATCGCCAGCACAAACGGCAGCGTCGCATTGTTGAGCGCGACGGCCGAGGTGCGGGCGACCGCCCCCGGCATGTTGGTGACGCAATAATGCACGACGCCGTCCTCGATAAAGGTCGGCTGCGCGTGCGTCGTCGGCCGGCTGGTCGCGATGCAGCCGCCCTGGTCGATCGAGATATCGACGATGACCGACCCGGGCTTCATCGCGCGCACGAGGTCGCGGCCGACGAGCTTCGGCGCCGCCGCGCCCGGCACCAGCACCGCGCCGATCACCAGATCGGCCGATTGGACTTCGCGCTCGATCGTCTCGACGGTCGAGAACAGCGTGTGCAGCTGCGAGCCGAACTGCATGTCGAGCTCGTAGAGGCGCGGCAGCGAGCGGTCGACGACCGTGACATGCGCCTCCATTCCCATTGCCATGCGCGCCGCGTTGGTGCCCGAGACGCCGCCGCCGAGGATGACGACCTTGGCGGCGGCAACGCCCGGCACGCCGCCCAAGAGGATGCCCATGCCGCCCTGCTCTTTTTCCAGGCAATGGGCGCCGACCTGCACCGCCATGCGGCCGGCGACCTCGCTCATCGGCGCCAAGAGCGGCAGCCCGCCCTTGCCGTCGGTCACGGTCTCGTAGGCGATGGCGACGGCGCCGGCGCGCAAGAGCGCCTCGGCCAGCGCGCGGTCGGCGGCGAGGTGCAGGTAGGTGAACAGGATCTGGTCTTCGCGCAACGCGGCGATTTCCGCGGGTTGCGGCTCCTTGACCTTGACGATCAATTCGGCGGCGGCGAACACATCGGCGGCGCGGGTCAGGATTTCCGCGCCGGCATTCTCATAGGCCTGATCGGCGAAACCGACGCCGGCGCCGGCGCCGCTCTCGATGACGACCTTGTGGCCGTGATGCACCAGTTCGCGCACGCTGCCCGGCACCAGACCGACGCGGTGTTCTTCGACCTTCACCTCTTTCGGAACGCCGACCAGCATCCGGTTTCCATCCCCCGCATGCCTCATTTATATGCGGGCGGCGGCACGGAAGGAAGGCGACAGCGCATCCCCTCGGACTGCGCCCGCGATGAGGACGGCTACTTGCGGCGCTCCTGCACCAATACGCCGTCCTGCGCCAGGGCGGCGATCTCCGCCTCGGAGAAGCCGCGTGCGCGCAGCACCGCCGCGCCATGCTCGTTGAAGCGCGGCGGCGCGCTTCGTGTGCCGCCCGGCGTGCGCGACAGCTTGATCGGCGTGCCGAGGCCGCGATAGGCGCCGAGTTCCGTGACCATCTTGCGGTGTGCGGTGTGATCGGCGGCCATCGCCTCGTCGACGTTGAGCACCGGCCCGGCGGGCAGGCCGGCCGCCAGCATGCGGCGCGTCAGCGCGTGCCCGTCTTCGTCGGCGAAGCGCGCGTTCAACGCCTCGGCCAGCGTATCGCGATTGGTGACGCGGCCGGCGTTTGTCGCAAAGCGCGGATCCTTTGCCATCTCGGGGATGCCGAGAAACTCGCAGAACTTGCGGAACGTCGGGTCGTTGCCGGCCGCGACGAAAATCTCGCAGGTCCGGGTGCGGAACTTGGAATAAGGCTGGAGATTGGGATGCGGGTTGCCGGTCGCCTTGGGGCGCCTGCCGTTGAGAAAGAAATTGGCAGCATGCGGGTGTAAGAGCGCCATGCCGCAGTCGTGCAATGTCATGTCGCAAAACTGGCCCTTGCCCGATTTCTCCCGCTCATGGAGCGCCATCAGGATGGCAATGGCCGAGAACAGGCCGGTCGCGATATCGACGATCGGGTTGCCGAGCCGCGTCGGGCCGCTGGTTTCGGTGCCGTTGATCGACATCAGCCCGACCATCGCCTGCAGGACCGCATCATAGCCCGGGAAGCCGCCGAGCGGCCCGTCGGCGCCGAAGCCCGACACGCGGCAATGAATGAGGCGCGGGAAGCGCTGCGACAGCACGTCCTCGTAGCCGAGGCCCCATTTCTCCATGCTGCCGGGCTTGAAGTTTTCGACCAGCACGTCGGCACCGTCGAGCAGGCGGAGCAGCACCGCGCGGCCGGCGGGCTTCGATAAATCGAGGGCGACGCCCTTCTTGTTGCGGTTGATGCCGAGGTAGTAGCTGGCATCGCCCGCATCGTCGAATGGCGGTCCCCACTCGCGCGTCTCGTCGCCCTGCGGCGGCTCCAGCTTGATCACCTCGGCGCCGTGGTCGGTCAAGACCATCGTGCAGTAGGGGCCGCCCAGGACGCGCGTCAGATCGACGATTTTGAGCCCGGCGAGGGCGCCGGGACCTGGCGCCAGCGCCTTGCCCTCGGCGATGGGAGAAACGTCGTTCACGCTGGCTGCCTCCTTCGAAACACGCACGCCGCAATCGGGATAGGTTTAGAGCATCGCGTCACAGACCGCACCGCGCAAGAGCGCCGGCTGCGGTGTGCCAATCAGGAGAGGACGGCGGTGTCGAACAAGCCGCCGATCGCGTCGGTCGCCTTGAGGCCGTGGCCGGTGAGGACCGCTACGGTGGTTTCGTCGCGGTGGAGCGTGCCGGCGGCGAAGAGCCGCGACAGTGCCGCGCCGGCGACGGCGGCGGTCGGCTCGACGAAGAGGCCGATGCGGCCGAGCGCACGCACGGCCGGCGCGATCTCGGATTCGGGCACCGCGACAACCCCGCCGCCGGAGCGCCGCAGCGCCGCCAGCACCTCCTTTGTGCGCACCGGCTGCACGGTGGCGATGCCGTCGGCGATCGTCGGCTGCGGCGCGAACGCCACCACATCGTCGGCGCCGGCGCTCCAGGCGGCGGCGAGCGCCGCGCAATTCGCCGCCTGCGCCGCGAAGAGCCGCGGCCGCCGCGCGACCTCGCCACGACGCGACAGCTCGTCGAAACCGCGGTCGAGGCCGAGGATGTTGCTGCCGTAGCCGGTCGGCGCGACGATGTTATCCGGCGCGCGGAAGCCGAATTGCTCCCACAATTCGTAAGCGAGCGTCTTGGTGCCTTCGATAAAGAACGGCTGCCAATTGTGGCTGGCGTAGAAGCTGTCGCTGTGCGCCGCCGCCAGCGCCGCCTCGGTGACTTCCTGCCTTGTGCCGGGGACCCGGCGCACCGCGGCGCCCACAGCGGCGATCTGCACGATCTTGCCGCGCGGCGCCGCCCTCGGCACAAAGATCGTGCAGGGAAGGCCGGCCGCCGCCGCGTAGGTCGCAAGCGAGGCGCCGGCATTGCCCGACGAATCCTCATGGACCCGGCCGACCCCGACCGCCAGCAGATGGTTCAGCATGACGGCGGTGCCGCGGTCCTTGAACGAGCCGGTCGGCATCTGCGATTCGAGCTTGAACCACACCGGCGCGCCGTTCCATTGCCGCGCGACGAGCGGCGTCCAGCCCTCGCCGAGCGAGACGCGCGGCGCCCCGGCAACCGCCAGCGCCGCACGGTAGCGCCACAGCGACGCATCGCCCGCGACGATATCGCCGCGCGTCAGTCCGGGCCCCGGCGCGAGGTTCAAGGGACTGCCGCA
>DATJUL010000291.1:0-8503 GCA_035502295.1 Allostellaceae bacterium
CCTCGCGCGGCTATGTGCGGGCGAAATCATCCGACCCGCGCGCCGCGCCCGAGATCAACCCGCGCTACCTGACCGAGGAGAGCGACCGGCGCGCGATCGTCGGCGGCCTCAAATTCGCCCGCCGCCTGTTCAACGCGCCGCCGCTCCAGCCCTATATCGGCGAGGAACGCCTGCCCGGCGCGCAGGTGCAGAGCGACGATGAACTCCTGGACTACGCAAAGCGCAACGGCAACACGGTCTATCACGCCAGCTGCACCTGCATGATGGGGCAGCATCCGATGAGCGTCGTCGACAGCGAATTGCGCGTACACGGCATCGCGGGGCTGCGCGTCATCGACGCCTCGGTCATGCCGGCGGTGACCTCGACCAACACCAACGCCCCGACGATCATGATCGCCGAGAAAGGCGCGATGCTGCTGAAGAGCGCCGCAAGACAGAAACTCGCGGCGTAGCGCCTCAGGCTTTAGAAGCGGCGCGTTTGCGCGCCGGGCGGCGGGGCTTGCCACGGGCCGGTTTGCCTTTGGCGCGCTGCACTGCCAGCAGATCGATCGCGCGATCGAGCGGGAACGCGTCGGGATCGGCGCCTTTCGGCAACGAGGCGATGGCACCGTCATGGCTGACATAGGGGCCGTAGCGGCCGCGATAGAGCCCGACCGTGCCGCCGTCGGGATGCGGCCCCAATTCGCGCAACAATTGCGGGCCGCGGCGGCCGCCGCTTTTCGCTTCGGCGAGCAGCGTCACGGCGCGGTTGAGGCCGATCGAGAGCACATCGTCGTCGCCGGCGAGCGAGGCGAATTGCTTGCCGTGCTTCAAATAGGCGCCGAACCGGCCGATGCCCGCGCTGATCGGCTCGCCGGTTTCGGGATGGCGGCCCACCTCGCGCGGCAGCGCGAGCAACCCGAGCGCCGTGTCGAGATCGACATCGGCCGGCTTCAGCCCGCGCGGCAGCGCGACGCGTTTCGGCTTCGTGCCATTATCGGCTTCGCCGAGCTGCAGGTAATGCCCATAAGGCCCCTTTTTCAGCGCGACGCGAAGGCCGGTCGCGGGGTCGGTGCCGAGCATGCTGTCGGCCGCCGCGGCGCCGCTGTCGGCATCGGCGCCATCGACCGCGAAGGCGCGCGTGTAGCGGCATTCGGGATAATTCGCGCAGCCGATAAAGGCGCCAAACCGGCCGAGCTTCAACGCCAGCCGGCCCTTGCCGCAAGCGGGGCAGAGCCGCGGGTCGCGGCCGGAGGCGTCGTTCGGGAAGAAATGCGGACCGAGTTCGCCGTCCAACGCTTCGAGCACGGCCTTGACTGTCAGGTCCTTCGTGCCGTCCACCGCCAGCGAGAAATCGCGCCAGAAATTGCGCAGGAGTTGCTTCCAGTCGATGCGTCCGCCCGACACGTCGTCGAGCTGGTTTTCCAAGTCGGCGGTGAAATTGTATTCGACGTAGCGCTCGAAAAAGCTGGTCAGGAACGCGGTCACGAGGCGGCCGCGGTCTTCCGGCACAAAACGGCGCTTGTCGAGCCGCACGTAATCGCGGTCCTGCAGGACCTGCAGGATCGAGGCATAGGTCGACGGCCGGCCGATGCCGAGTTCCTCCAGCTTCTTGACGAGGCTCGCTTCGGTGTAGCGCGGCGGCGGCTGGGTGAAATGCTGGTTCGGCGTAACGGCGCCGCGCGCAAGGCGCTCCTGTTCACGCATATTCGGCAGGCGCCGCGTTTCCTCTTCCTCGGCGTCGTCGCGGTCTTCCTGGTAAAGCTTCAGAAAGCCGTCGAACACGACGACGGAGCCGGTCGCATGCAGGCGAATCTTACCGCTCGGGTCGGCGATATCGACGCTGACCTGGTCCAGAAGCGCCGAAGCCATCTGGCTCGCGACGGTGCGCTTCCACACCAGCTCATAAAGCCGGCGCTGGTCATTGTCCAAGTGGCGCGCGACATCGCCGGGCCGGCGGGTCATATCGGTCGGACGGATCGCCTCGTGCGCTTCCTGCGCGTTTTTCGCCGGGCTGCGGTAGATGCGCGGCTCCGCCGGCACATAGCGGGCGCCGAAATCGTCGCCGATCAGCCGGCGCGCGGCGGCGATCGCCTCGGCTGCGATCGCGACGCCGTCGGTGCGCATATAGGTGATGAGGCCGACCGTGTCGCCCTCGAGATCGATGCCCTCGTAGAGCCGCTGTGCCACTGACATCGTGCGGCTCGCGCCGAACCCCAGCTTGCGCGAGGCTTCCTGCTGCAAGGTCGAGGTCGTGAACGGTGGAAACGGGTTGCGGCGAACCTCGCGGCGCTCGACCGATGCGACCGAGAAGCCGGCGGCCTTGAGGATCGCCTCGGCGGCGGCGCGCGCCTTCTCTTCGCTGTCGAGATCGAAGCGGTCGAGCTTCCTGCCGTCGAGATGCGACAGATGCGCGATAAAGCGCTCGCCGGCCTCGGTCGCGAATTCGACCTCGATCGTCCAGTATTCCCGCGCGCGGAACGCCTCGATCTCGCGTTCGCGCTCGCAGATCAGGCGCAGCGCCACCGACTGCACCCGCCCGGCCGAGCGGCTGCCCGGCAGTTTGCGCCACAAGACCGGTGACAAGGTGAAGCCGACGAGGTAGTCGAGGGCGCGGCGGGCGAGATAGGCATCGACCAGTTCGCGGTCGATCTCGCGCGGGTGGCGAAAGGCGTCGAGCACCGCGTTGCGCGTCACTTCGTTGAACACGACGCGCTTTACGTCGATGTCCTTTTTCAGCGCACGGCGCGCCTTCAGCACCTCGCGGACATGCCAGGAGATCGCTTCGCCCTCGCGGTCGGGATCGGTCGCGAGGAACAGCCGGTCGGCGCCCTTGAGCGCGGCGGCGATCTCCTTGACATGCTTTTCGGAACGGCCGTCGACCTCCCACGACATCGCGAAATCGCTGTCCGGCAGGACCGAGCCGTCCTTCGCCGGCAGGTCACGGACATGGCCGTAGCTGGCGACGACCTTGTAGTCGCGCCCGAGATACTTGTTGATGGTCTTCGCCTTGGCCGGCGACTCGACAATGACGACGTTCATGCCTGCTTTCGATAAAAAGCCAGCGCCGCTTCGCGCTCAGCGCAGCGAGACGAGATTGCCGGGATGACGCTCGATGCGGCCGGCCAGTTCCAGCTCGAGCAGCAGCGTCGCGACCGAGGCAGCCGACAATTGGCATTGGCGCACCAGTTCGTCAACCGCCACGGGCGAGGGTCCCAGATGCTCGACGATCAGATCGAGCGCCGATTCTCCGTCCACCGGCGGACGGGGCGCCGCCAATGCGGGGCGCGGCGGCCGCAGCTTCAGGCGCGGCTGCGTCGCCGCCGCGACCGGCGCCGGCGCGCGATCGTGCACCATGGGTCCGAGTTGGCCGATGATGTCGGCCGCGGTCTCGGTCAAGGTCGCGCCGTTGCGCAACAGATCGTTGCAGCCGCGGCAGCGCGGGTCGAGCGGCGACCCCGGCACCGCGAACACGTCCCTGCCCTGCTCCAGCGCATAGCGCGCGGTGATCAGCGAGCCGGATTTCGCCGCCGCCTCGACGACGACAACGCCCAGCGAGATGCCCGAGATGATGCGGTTGCGGCGCGGGAAGTGGCGGGCCTGCGGCTCGGCATCGAGCGGCAGTTCGGCGATGATCGCGCCGCTCTCGCGGATCGCATCGTAAAGTCCGCGGTTTTCCTCCGGATAGACGACATCGGCGCCGCCGGCGACGACCGCGATCGTGCCCCCATCGCCGATGGCGAGGGCGCCCAGATGCGCTGCCGCGTCGATGCCGCGGGCCATGCCCGAGGCGACGATGATGCCGGCTTCGGCGAGGCCGGCAGCCAGCTCGCGCGCCAGACGCCGACCGTTGGCCGAGGCGTTGCGCGCCCCGACCACGGCGACGATCGGCGCCGACAACAGTTCGGCGCGGCCGAGCACGGTCAGCACCGGCGGCGCATCCTCGACCGCGGCGAGCGTCGCCGGATAGAGCGGCTCGCCCCGGCACAGGAGCCGGCCGCCCAGATGTTCGATCGCCGCCAGCTCCCGCTCGGCCTCGTGCCGCGTCGCGACCCGCGCCTGGCGCGAGAGGCGAGGCAACGCATCGAGCGCCATCTCGGCCGAACCGAAGCGGCGCAACAGGGCATAGAACGTCACCGGCCCCACGGTCTCGCTGCGCGCGAGGCGCAGCCAGTCGACCCGTTCCTGCGGTTCGAGATCGCGCGCGGCCAGGGTCTATCAGCCTTTCCGGAACGAGATGCGGCTCTCGGTGCCGGCGACGAGCCGGCGGATGTTGTCATGATGGCGCAGAACGACGAGGAGCGCGATGGCCGCAATCAGCACCGCGTGCGCGGGATCGACCGTAAACCCGGCATAGACCGCCGCCGCCGGGGTCGCGACCAGCGCCGCGAGCGAGGAATAACGGGTGAGGATCACGACCCCGAGCCATACCGCCAACCCCAGCACCGCGACTGGCCAGGCGATCGCGATCACCACGCCGAGGGCCGTCGCCACCCCCTTGCCGCCGCGAAAGCCGAGCCATACCGGAAACATGTGGCCGAGGACGACGGCGCCGGCCGCAGCGAGCGCCGGCCCCGGCCCCCACACCGCGCCGACCAGCACCGCCGCTACGCCCTTCGCGAGATCGAGGACGAGGGTCAACCCCGCCAGCTTTTTGTTGCCGGTGCGCAGGACGTTCGTCGCGCCGATGCTGCCCGAGCCGATTGCGCGGATGTCGCCCAGCCCCGCCGCGCGGGTCAACAGCAGGCCCCACGGGACCGACCCGAGCAGATAGCCGATCGCGGCGGCGAGGATGACAGAGATCATCATTTCAGGTCCTGTCTGGCGCGGTGAATATGCATCCGTCGCTGTCCCGGCGAAAGCCGGGACCCACGCTGTGCAGGTGGCGGGTCGAAACATGGGCCTCGGCCCTCGCCCACAGGCGCTAACATAAGTTGGGCATGGCTTGGTAGAGCGTCGTCGCGGCGGCTCGCGCGGGGGCGAGCGCAGGGCGAACAGCACGGGGGTGACTTGACATCGTCCCTCCGATCACCAACCTAGACGCGCAAGGCGAAGGAGTTCGCCGGTAACCGCTGCACACCTCCTCCGTCTCCGAACGGGAGCGAATTCGCAGCTGATGACTCCTACCACGATCTGCCAGGGTTGGGCCCGTCCGCGGCCCTCGGTATGGCTTGAAGTGGGCAATTTGGGAGCATCGGCATGTCGATCGGCGGTGACCAGCGAATAAACTCGATCGCTCGCGGAAACAGAGCCTTCTGCGCGGCGCTCCCGGACGCAATATGAGCGAGATGCGGCTGGCAAGTCGCGCCGCCTTGGCGTCGGCTGAGAGCGGAACCAATCCGGACGGTTTGGCCTCGCTGATCGCGCGCCTAATCGGTGAGCTCGACGAGTTGTGGCCCGATCGACCGGGCCATAGCGAACAGGTTCGCGAGTTGGGCGCGCGGCTCGCCGAGGAGCGCCTGCAGATTGCCGTGCTCGGCCAGTTCAAGCGCGGCAAGAGCACGCTGTTGAACGCGCTGCTCGGCCAGAAGGTGTTGCCGTACGGGGTCGTGCCGCTGACCGCAATCCCGACGTTCATCCGGTGGGGGCCGGCCGCGTCGCTGCGCATCAGCTATCTCGACAATCGGCCACCGACGCAGATGCTCGCCGGCGAGACGGCGACTGTTTGTGCCGAATTGCACCGGCTGGTCACCGAGGAAGGCAATCCGCACAACAGGGAAAAGGTCGCCCGCGTCGATGTGAACCTTCCGGCGCCCATTCTCGGCCACGGCGTCGTGCTGATCGATACACCGGGGATCGGTTCGACCTACCAGCACAATACCGACGCGGCACTCCGGGTGCTGCCGGAATGCGATGCTGCCCTGTTCGTGCTGTCGGCAGATCCGCCGGTGACCGCCGTCGAACTCGAGTATCTTGACCGCGTGCGGCCGCATGTCGCCCGCCTCTTCTTCATTCTCAACAAGATCGATTATCTGGACGAGGCGGAGCGGGAGGTCGCGGCCGACTTTCTGCGCCGGACCCTGCGCGAGCACATGCCGGGCGACGCCGATATCGAGCTATTCAGCCTCTCGGCGCGGCAGGCGCTCGACGCCAAGCAGGCGGGCGATGCGGCGCGCCTCGCCGCAAGCGGATTGGCGAGGGTGGAGGATTTTCTCGCGCAGTTTCTCGCCCGCGAGAAGACTGCGGCGCTGCGCCACGCCATCGCCGCCAAAGCGGCTGCCTCGCTCGGGGCCGCACGGATGGATATCGCGCTCGCCGTTCGCGCCCTCGAAATGCCGATCGAGGATCTCGAAACCCGCGCCGGCCAGTTCGGTGAGGCGCTGCGCGAGGTCGGGCGGCAGCGCCGTGCGGTGCAGGACCTGGTGGCCGGCGACCGCCGCCGTGCGCTGGCCGACCTGGAAGCGCGGGTCGAGACCTTGCGCGGTAATGCGCGCGCCGCCCTGCTGGCGGTCTGCGAGCCGGCGTTCGAGCGCATTGCCGACCCCGAAGCGGCCGAGAATGCGGCAAAGGCCCTGCTCGCGGAGGCAATCCCCGGCTTTTTCGGAGCGCGACTGGACGAGGTTTCGCACGCGTTCGCACGCGACGTGGAAGAGAGCCTGGCGCAGCATGTCGGAGCGGCGCAGGCGCTGATCGATTCGGTGCGGCAGAAGGCGGCCTCGTTGTTCGACATTCCCGCCCTTCCGGTGGGCGGCGCCGATGTGTTCGTGCTGGCGCGCGAGCCGTTCTGGGTGACGCAAAAGTGGGACCAAACGATCGGCGCGCTGGCCGGCGGCGCGCTGCAAAAGCTGATCCCGCGCGGGCCGCGCGCCGCCCGCGCACGGAAGCGGCTCGCGAGTGAAATCGAGGAACTGGTCCAGCGCAATGTGGAAAACCTGCGTTGGGCCACCGTGCAGAACCTCGAAAATGCCTTCCGCCGGTTCTCGGGCTGGTTCGAGGCGCGTCTGACCGAGGCCATCGCGGCGACGCAGGGGGCGATCGACGCGGCCTTGCGCCAGCGCCGCAGCCATGAGGAACAGGCGCAGCACGAGCTTTCCCGGCTGCGGCGCGCGGCGGAGCGGCTCGCCGCCGTGCAACGCGACCTGACGCATCTGCAGAAGCGGGACTCATCAATCAGTTCCACGCGATAATCGCAGCGCCACCAGCCGCCGCCATCGGCGCGCGCTTTGCGCCGGCGGCGGCAAACCCCATGCGGTTGCAGCGCCTAAAGCGTAATCGGGCTAACTTGAAGCACTCCAAACCGTCATCCGCGGCCCCCGGATCAAGTCCGGGGGTGACCCGCGGATCTCAGAGATGGCCGGGTCAATCCCGGCCATGACGAGGAAAGGGCCCGCGTTCAAGGGCGCTCACGGTGCCGGGCGCGGTTGGACGACGCGACGCGGCGCGATCGGCGCGGCGCGGATGTGGCCGAGGTCGATTTCCGGCATGGCGAGGTCGAGCGCCTGGAGGACGCCGTTGGCCAGCTTGTTGTAATCCTCGAAGCTGCGGCGGATGCGGCCGCGCCACGCCGGCAGGCCGCCATTGGCGTGCAATTCGAACGCCGACTCGCGCGCATCCAGCGCGGAGGACACATGGTCCGACGCCAGTTGCAAGAGCGCCGCGCGCTGCTTCGCGGTATAGCCGCCGCCGGCGAACGATTCTTCCAACCCCTGCGCCAGTTCCGGCAGCGCCAGGTCTTCGTCGGTCGGCGCGACGACGAGCGAGGAGCCGGGCAGGATGCGGAGGATTTCGCTCACTCGCTGGCGCGCCCGCAGCATCGCGATCGAGCCGGCCGCGACATGGTTGTGGTTGGGATAGCAGAAACCCTGCGGGGTGAATTGCGGATCGCGTTCGGCGGCGGTCTGGCAGCTGCGCACGGTCTGCACGTCGATGATCAGATCGACGAGGTAGTCGATCGTCGGCTCGTGCGCCGCCAGCCCCATCGCATGGGACAGCGCGAACGCAAGACCCAAGGTGAACTCCGCCTTCATCAGCCAGCAATAAAGCTGATGCCAGAACAGCCAGCGCGCCACCGGCTCGGGCAGCGGATCGTGCAGGAATACGCGCTCCCACGGGATCAGCACATTGTCGAGCCACATCTGGCCGTCGAGTTCGTCAAAGCGGGAGGACAAGGGCGAGACGAACCGGTTGGGATGGCGGCTCGACACCTTGCGGCACAGCGTCGTGACGCCCTTGCCGGCGACCGGCACAATAAAGCTCGCACGCTTCCCCCGGTAATCGACGCCGGAGACCCCGCCGACATACACGTCTTCGGCAAAGGCCGGGCTCGTATGCATGCCGATCCGGCCCGACAGCACGAGGCCCTTGTCCGTTTCGCGCACGATCCTCAGCGCGGCGCGCTCGGCCGGGTCGGGGCGCAGTCGCGCGCCGATCGTCGCGGCGCCGGCCGAAAATGTCAGAAAGCGGCCGGTCTTCGCGATCATGTCGCGGTAGTTGGCGATGTTGGCGATCTGGGTCGGCTCGGGGTTCTGTTCGTAGAGCATGCCGAGCACGCCCAAGGCGATCAGCTGGCCATAGGCCGGCGTAT
>DATJUL010000292.1:0-3480 GCA_035502295.1 Allostellaceae bacterium
GTCGGCGCCTTCAACGGCGGCCTCGCCTCGCTCGCCGCGCACGAACTCGGCGAAGTCGCGATCAGGGAAGCGCTGCGGCGTGCCGAGGTCGAACCGACAGAGGTCTCGGAGGTCATCATGGGCCAGATCCTGGCGGCCGGCGAAGGGCAGAACCCGGCGCGCCAAGCGGCCGTCGCCGCCGGGTTGCCGTTCGAGGTCACCGCCTACGGCGTCAACCAGCTGTGCGGCTCGGGGTTGCGCACGGTGGCGCTCGGCTATCAGGCGATCCGCAGCGGCGACAGCGAGATTGTCGTCGCCGGCGGCCAGGAGAGCATGAGCCAGGCACCGCACTGCCTGCATCTGCGCAACGGCACGAAGATGGGTGACGCGCAGATGGTCGATACGATGATCAAGGACGGGCTGTGGGACGCGTTCAACGGCTACCACATGGGCAACACCGCTGAAAACGTCGCACAGCGCTGGCAGATCACGCGCGAGCAGCAGGACGCGTTCGCCGCCCGCTCGCAGGCCCGCGCCGAGCGGGCGCAGAAGGAGGGAAGCTTCACCGACGAGATCGTGCCGGTCGTCATCAAAACCCGACGCGGCGACACGGTCATCGACAGCGACGAGCACCCGAAACACGGCACGACCGTCGAGGTGCTCGCGAAGCTGCGCCCGGCCTTCGACAAAAACGGCACCGTGACCGCCGGCAACGCCTCCGGCATCAACGACGGCGCCGCCGCTGTCGTGCTGATGACCGCCGCGGCGGCCGCGAAGCGCGGGATCAAGCCCTTGGCCCGCATCGTGTCATGGGCGACCGCCGGGGTCGATCCGGCGATCATGGGCACCGGGCCGATTCCTGCGTCCCGGCTGGCGCTGAAGAAGGCCGGCTGGTCGGTCGCCGATCTCGACCTGATCGAGGCCAACGAAGCCTTCGCCGCGCAGGCCTGCGCCGTCGGCAAGGATCTCGGTTTCGACCCCGACAAGCTCAACGTCAACGGTGGCGCGATCGCGCTCGGCCACCCGATCGGCGCCTCGGGCGCGCGCGTCCTCATCACGCTGCTCTACGAGATGCAGAAGCGCGACGCCAAAAAGGGCCTCGCGACCTTGTGCATCGGCGGCGGCATGGGCATTGCAATGTGCGTCGCGCGCGATTGAGACAAGCCGCTCTTTTGCGTCATGGCCGGACTTGACCCGGCCATCCCGTGGGACCCGCGGGTCAAGCCCGCGGGTGACGAATGCTGGAAGGGAGGAGACGATGGCACGCGTGGCGGTCGTCACCGGTGGGACGCGCGGCATCGGCCGGGCGATCTCGGTGGCGCTGAAGGGCGCCGGCTACAATGTCGCGGCCAATTACGGCCATGACGAGCGGACGGCGCGTGAATTCGCCGCTGCGACCGGCATCCCGGTGTTCAAGTTCGATGTCGGCGATGTCGCCGCCTGCACCCAGGGCGTCAAGGCGGTCGAGGCGCAGCAGGGGCCGATCGACGTGCTCGTCAACAACGCCGGCATCACCCGAGACGCGACGATGCACCGCATGAGCTTCGAGCAGTGGGACGCGGTGATCCGCACCAACCTCTCGTCGTGCTTCAACATGTCGCGCGCGGTCATCGAGGGCATGCGGGCGCGCGGTTTCGGCCGCATCGTCAATATCGGCTCGATCAACGGCCAGGCCGGGCAGTACGGCCAGGTCAATTACGCCGCCGCCAAATCCGGCATCCACGGCTTTACCAAGGCACTGGCGCAGGAAGCCGCGGCGCGCGGCATCACGGTCAACGCCGTGGCGCCCGGCTATGTCGATACCGAGATGGTGCGCGCGGTGCCGGCCGATGTGTTGGAGAAGATCGTCGCGCGCATTCCCGTAGGCCGCCTCGGCAAGGCCGAGGACATCGCCCGCACCGTCCTCTTTCTCGTCGCCGACGACGCCGATTTCATCACCGGATCGACCCTCTCGGTCAACGGCGGCCAGCACATGTATTGACGAGGTTTCCGGTTGACGCGCGTTTCTTGCCGACGGCCGCAGGGAGGGAGATAGATGCCGTTCATCGCGTCGAATGGCCTGACCGAAACCGGCACCGGCAAGACGATCGCCGCCGGCGGCATGAACGTGCACTACCACGATATCGGCCAAGGCGAGCCGGCGCTGTTCCTGCATTCCTACGGCCCCGGCACGACCGCGTGGATCACGTTTCACCGGGCCGTCGGCGCGCTCGCGCAGCATTTCCGCTGCATCCTGATGGACCTGCCGAATTTTTCGCAGACCGGCCCGATCGTCTATCGCGAGGGGGTGCATGCGGTGCAGGCAAAGACGGCGGTGGCGCTGCTCGACGCGCTCGGCATCGCGCGGGCGCATTGGGTCGGCAATTCGCAGGGCGGCCAGTCGGCGATGGTCGCGGCAATCAATTACCCCGAGCGGGTCACGCGGTTTGTGATGGGCGGCTCGCATATCGGCACCGGCGGTGACCGCTATCTCCTGGCCAACCGCCCCTCGGAGGGCAGCCGCGCCACGCAGCAGGCGATAGCCGACCCGAGCGTCGACAACATCCGCCGCTACCTGCGCGTCCACCTCGACGACGAGAGCCTGGTGACCGACGAACTCGTCGCCTACATCCACCGCGCCCACACCTGGTCGCCGGAATTTATCGAGGCGCGCCGGCAATCGGTCAGCCTGCCGCACGATTACACGCCCGATCTGCCCGGCATTGCGGCGCCGGTCCTGTTGATCCACGGGCGCTACGACCGCATGGTCCCGTTCGAGGTCTCGATCGCGATCCTGAACCACATCGCCGATTCACGCCTCGTGCTGCTCAACAACTGCGGCCACTGGCCGCCCTTTGAAAAGCCGGCGGAATGGACCGCCCATGTCCTCCAGTTCCTGAAGGGCTATTGAGCCCCGCGGCGACCCTCTCCCAGCAACCGGCCGGCCTCACCCGATGACGTTGGCAGCGCGCAGCTCGCCGAGGGTTGCCGCGTCGTAGCCGAGATAGCGTGACAGGATTTCGTCGGTGTGCTGGCCGGGGGTGGGCACCGGCGCGACGCGGCCCGGCGTCTGCGACATCTTGATCGTCGCGCCCGGCAGGTACATCTCGCCCGCCAGGGCATCCGGCATCTTCACCAGCATCTCGCGCTCCCACAGATGCGGGTCCACGGCGACCTGCGGGATCGTCTTGACCGGCGCGACGGGAATCTCGGCGTCGAGCAATCTCGTGACGATCTCGTCGACCGTATGCGCGGCGCACCATTTGGCGACCGCGAGCTTGCGCGGATCGTCCTGGCCGGTCCGGTTGGTCCAGCCCGCTGTCGCGGCGCCCTCGTCGCCGGTCGCGATGCGCATGAGGCGCGTCGCCATCTCGCGCCCCGAGGCGGAAATGACGACATGGCCGTCCTTCGCCCGGTAGGGCGGGCGGCCCGCTTCGCCGCCTTCCTGCCCGGTTGCCAGATAGTACGACGTCGGGATTTCGACCATGGTCAGCGCCGAATCGAGGAGGCAGCAATCGACGA
>DATJUL010000293.1:0-3541 GCA_035502295.1 Allostellaceae bacterium
GAGCGCGCGCCGCGCGTCGATTCCCGCCAGCCCTCGGCGGTCTCGTAAATCGGCTCGATCTGCGCCTGCGCCGAGGCGCCGGCCGGCACGTAGTCGTAGGTTTTGCCGGCGAGGCGATAGCCGGTGCACAGCTTGATCTCGGGAAAGCCGTCGAGCACGTCGAGCTTGGTCAGCGCGATGCCGTCGATGCCGGCGGTCCGGATCGCCTGGCGCACCGCAACCGCGTCGAACCAGCCGCAGCGCCGCCGCCGCCCGGTCACCGTGCCGAACTCGCGGCCGCGATCGCCCAGTATCTGCCCGACAGCGTCGTGCAGTTCGGTCGGGAACGGGCCGGCGCCGACCCGGGTCGTATAGGCCTTGGTGATGCCGAGCACAAAGCCGATCGCGGAGGGCGCAAGGCCGGAGCCGGAAGCCGCCTGCCCCGCCACCGTGTTCGACGAGGTGACGTAGGGGTAGGTGCCGTGATCGACATCGAGCATCGCGCCCTGCGCCCCCTCGAACAGGATGCGCCGGCCGCCGCGGCGCGCTTCGTCGAGCAGGCGCCACACCGGCGCGGCGTAGGGCAGCACCTTCGGCGCCACCGCGTGCAGCCGCGCGACGAGATCGGCGCGATCGATCTCCGGCGCGTCAAGGCCGCGCAACAGCGCGTTGTGGTGCACCAGGAGATCGTCGATGCGGTCTTCCAGCGCCGTCGGATCGGCGAGGTCGCACACGCGGACGGCGCGGCGCCCCACCTTGTCCTCATAGGCCGGGCCGATGCCGCGCCCGGTCGTGCCGATCCGCTTCTCGCCGCGGCGTTCCTCGCGGGCGCGGTCGAGCGCGCCGTGCGACGGCAGGATCAAGGCGGCATTGTCGGCGAGCTTGAGGTTGGCGGGCGAGATCGCCAGGCCCTTCCTGCGCATCGCGTCGATCTCGGCGACGAGCGCCCACGGATCGACGACGACGCCGTTGCCGATCAGCGACAATTTGCCGGGCCGCACGACACCCGACGGCAACAGGCTGAGCTTGTATTCGACATCGCCGACGACGAGCGTATGGCCGGCATTGTGGCCGCCCTGAAAGCGCACGACGACATCGGCGCGCTCCGACAGCCAATCGACGATCTTGCCCTTGCCCTCATCGCCCCATTGGGCGCCGACGACCGCAACATTGGCCATGCCCGATCCTCCTCGCCGGCTAACGCCCGTCGCCGTCGAGCGGGCGCGGCTCGGCGTTCTCCAGCACCCAGCCGCAGCCGAGCCGGCGCGCTTCCTCCCGCCAGTCGGCGGCCGGCAGCAGCGCCGCAACGGTGATCCAGCCTTCCCGGCGCAGCGCGGCGGCGCGGGCGTGGCCGGCATCGGGCGGCACCAGCAGCCGGCGGCGCGGCGGCGGCGCCGACAATGTGCGCAGGATCGTGTCGGTATAGAGCGTGAACCCGGTCGCCGGCTCCGGCCGCGCCGCGTCGCCCGCCTCATAGCGCCCGCCGCGGCCCAATTCGCCGAGCGGCCCCGGCGCCCGATCGACCCGCGCGAAAAATGTGAAGCTGATGCCGGTGTGGTACTCGAAGCCGCGGTTCTCGACCGGATCGACCGTGACCTTGAGCGCCGGCATCGCCGCCGCCAGCCCGTCGAGCACGGCGCCGAGCCGGGCGCGCTCGTGCCGGGCGCGCTCCGGCAGATCGAGCCGGTCGAGCGCATCCCGCGTCGCCGCCGCAGCGCCGGCGGCGGCGACCAGCTCGGCCAACAACCCGCCCGCCGCGCCCGCCAGATGGGCGACCGCCGCCGCGTCCTTGCGGTCGAGCGCCGCGCGCAACGCCGCGGCCCGCTCGCCGGCGATGCCGTAAGCTTCGGCGATCGCCGGCACCAGCGTCGGCAGGGTCAGATCGACCGACAGATGCGGCACGCCGACCGCGGCCAGCGCCTCGCCCGCTACCGCGATCGCCTCGACATCGGCGGCCGGCCCGCCGGCCCCGATCAATTCCGCGCCGGCCTGCCCGACCTGCCGCTCCGGGCGCATCTGCGCGCCCTTGACCCGCAGCACCTGACCGGCATAGCTGAGCCGCAAGGGCCGCGGCCGATGCGCAAGGCGGGTCGCGGCGATGCGCGCGACCTGCGGCGTCATGTCGGCGCGCAGGCCGATCATGCGGTGCGAAACGGGGTCCATCGTGCGGAACGTGTCGCTCGCCATCGCCGCGCCGGCGCCGGCAAACAGCGTCTCCTCGAATTCGACGAGCGGCGGCTTGACCCGCTCGTAGCCATGCGCCGCGAGGACGCCCATCAAGCGGGCCGTCACCGCCGCCTCGATCTCCGCCTCCGGCGGCAGCAGGTCATAGAGCCCGGCCGGCAGGAGCGCCGGGTGCGGCGCATCATTCATCGCGGGAGCCGGCGGTTCTGTCGGGATCGCTCATGCCGCCATTGTGCACCAGGTCGCAGCCGAAAGCAGGGAGAAACCCGCGCCGCCGCGCGCCGCCGGCCATGGCACAGAGATGGTAAATGCTGGAAACAGGTATTGCACCCCAGAGCACTTCGCCCCATGTTACTTGCATCACCGTCTGTTTCCCCCACCTCGACGGTGCCATTCCCGCCCGGAAATCGGAGCGGGAGCGAAAACCCCGGCCTCCCCCCGGCCGGGGTTTTTATTTGCGCCGCAAGAGACGCGCGCCGCTCGCCGCCAGCGGCAGGATGCCGGTGGCGTCGCGCGACGCGGTTGCTCCGCCCTGCCTGAGGTGAGAGTTTGCGCCGCAACACCCCTCTGACAAACGGGAGGAACGACCATGAGCGATCCACAACGTGTCGCGATCGTCACCGGCGCCGCCGGCGGCATCGGGCGAGCGATGATCGCGGGCTTTCTCGGCGCGGGCATACCGGTCGCGGCGGTCGATCGCGACGCGGCGGGGCTCGACGCGCTGGCGACAATCGCTCGCCATGACGGTCAGACCGACGCGTTCTTTCCGATCGTCGCCGATCTCGCCGACGATCGCGTCGCCGCAGACATCGTCGCCCGGGCGCGGCAGCGCTTTGGCGAGATCGACATCCTCGTCAACAATGCCGGCGTTGCGCCCGGCATGATCCGGCCCGACAGCTGGGTCAAGCCGCTCAAGTTCTGGGAGATGACGCCGGAGCATTGGCGCCTCTACCTGGCGGTCCACACGACCGCTCCGCTCGCGCTGTCGCGCCTTGTCGTGGAACCGATGAAGGCGCGCCGCTGGGGCCGCATTGTCAATGTGACGACGAGCCTCGGCACGATGATCCGTCCCGGCTTTCCCGGCTACGGACCCTCGAAGGCGGCGCTCGAAGCCTTGTCCGCCGTGATGGCGCAGGACCTCGACGGTTCAGGCGTCACGGTCAACGTGCTGGTGCCCGGCGGCGTCACCAATACCGGCATGATCCCGGAGAATGCCGGCTTTGGGCGCGAGCAGTTGATCCAGCCGGCGGTCATGGCGCCGCCGCTCCTCTGGCTGGTTTCGGATGCTGCGGGCGAGGTGACCGCGCGGCGTTTCCTCGCGATCCATTGGGATCCCGGTCTGCCGCCGCGCGAGGCCGCCGCGAAGGCGGGAGCGCCA
>DATJUL010000294.1:0-2946 GCA_035502295.1 Allostellaceae bacterium
GCGGCGGCGACCGGGTTGCCCGGCAGACCGATCAGCGGCACGCCACGCACTTGTCCGAGCGCCACGGGGCGGCCCGGCTTGATTGCCAGCCGCCAGAAATCGAGCCGCCCCAGGCGCTCGATCGCCGCCCGCACGTGATCCTCTTCGCCGGTCGAGACGCCGCCCGAGGTCACGATCAGGTCGTGCGTCGCGGCGGCGGCCACGAGCGTGTCGGCGAGCGCCGCGGCGCGGTCGGCGCAGATGCCGAGATCGCCGACCTCGCAGCCGAGGCCGCGCAACAGCGCCGCGAGCATGATCCGGTTGGCGTCATAGATCGTGCCGGGCGGCAGCGTCGCGCCGGGATCGCGTACCTCGTCGCCGGTCGATAACAGCGCGACGCGCAGTGACCGGAACACCGGCAGATCCTCGCAGCCCAGCGCGGCGGCGAGGCCGAGATCGGCCGGCCTGAGGCGCCGCCCGGCGGCGAGCGCGACCGCGCCCGTTGCGACATCCTCGCCGGCATGGCGGCGGTTGGCGCCCTTTTTGATGCCGGGTTTGAGCCGCACCTGCCCGCCGTCGAGCGTGCAGTCCTCCTGCATCATGACCGTGTCGGCGCCCTCCGGCATCGGCGCGCCGGTGAAGATGCGAATGGCCTCGCGCGGCCGCAGCGCGCGCCCGAGCGGATGGCCGGCGGCGGCGCGGCCGCCTACGACCAGCAGCGTGTCGCGGTCGGGCGAGAGGTCGGCATGCGCCAGCGCATAGCCGTCAACCGCGCTGTTGGCATACGGCGGCACATCGATCGCGGCGATGAGATCCCGCGCCAGAATGCGACCGGAGGCTGCCGCCAGCGTCACACTCTCCGCCTCGACGACCGGCGCGACCCGCTCAGCGATCAGCGCCAGCGCGGCGTCGACGCCGAGCAGTTCGCCGCCGAAGGCGAAACAGTCGTCGCTCAGCTGCGCCATGCCGAGACCCCGAGATGATCGATAATGAAGGTGGCGATCGCGCGGGGATCGCCCAGCGGCAACAGCGGGATCGGCGCCGCGATCGCCGCGTCCGCCGCGAGCGCGACGACATGAGGGTCGTCGGGATAGAGCAGCGGCTTGCCGAGCGCCGGCCGGTGCACCTCGATCTTCGGGTGCGGATGCGCCTTGAAGCCTTCGACCAGCACGACATCGACCGGGCTCATCCGCGCCACGAGCGCGTCGAGCGTCGGCTCGGCGGCGCCGCGCAGCTCGTGCATCAACGCCCAGCGACGCGCCGAGCCGACCATGACCTCGTGCGCGCCGGCCTCCCGATGGCGCCATGAATCCTTGCCCGGACGATCGATGTCGAATTCATGGTGGGCGTGCTTGATCGTCGACACGCGAAGCCCTCGCGCAGTCAGTTCGGGAACGAGGGCGGTCAAGAGCGTCGTCTTCCCGCTGCCGCTCCAGCCGGCGAGACCAAGGATGCGCATGCCAAGACAATTAGGCGGCGTCGGTGCCCGCGACAAGCCTCGATTCAGGCGAGGTGCTGCGGCTTGCCGTGACGCGGCGCCGGTGCGCGGTTCAGGTGCGGCAGGCCGGCGCGCAGATAGTCGTAGCCGGTCACCAGCGTCAGGATCGCCGCGATCCACAGCAACGTGCCGCCGATCGTCTTGACCGGAACCAGCGCCGGTCCGGCATTGCCGACGATCAAAAACCCGATCGCGAGCATCTGGATGAAGGTCTTCCATTTGGCCAGCCGCGACACCGGCAGCCCGACGCGCAGCCCGGCAAGGTATTCCCGCAGCCCCGACACGAGGATCTCGCGGCACAAGATGATGAGCGCCGGCAGCAGGGCGCCGGTCGGCAGGCGGCCGCTCGCGGTCAGCATCAACAGCGCCGCTGCGACCAGCAGTTTGTCGGCGATCGGATCGAGAAAACGGCCGATGTCGGATTGCTGCTGCCAGCGCCGCGCCACATGGCCGTCGAGCCAGTCGGTGACGCAGGCGGCGGAAAACAAGACGCAGGCCAGCCAGCGCGCCTCGTTGCCCGGCATATAGAACAGCACGACGACGATCGGGACCGCGGCGATCCGCGACAGCGTCAGCAGATTGGGCAGGCTCGTCAGCGGCACGCTTGCCCTCCGGAGCGACGCACACGGCGGCGGATCAATCGACATGCTACCTTGCGATCCTATCCGTCCGCGTGGAAATGATCGTACACCTTTTTTGCGACAGTTTTGCTGATGCCCGGAACGCGTTCGATTTCGGACAGACCGGCGCGGGCCACCGCCCGGGCCGAGCCGAACTGATGCAGCAGCGCGTGCTTGCGCTTGCCGCCGACGCCGGCGATCTCGTCGAGCGGCGATTGGCCGATCGCCTTGGCGCGCTTGGCGCGGTGCGCGCCGATCGCAAAGCGGTGTGCCTCGTCGCGCAGCCGTTGCAGGAAATAGAGGACGGGATCGCGCGGCTCGAGCGAGAACGGCGCTCGCCCCGGCTGGAAAAACCGCTCGCGCCCGGCGTTGCGGTCGGGGCCCTTGGCGATACCGGCGATCGCCACGTTGTCGATGCCAAGCTCGGCGAGCGCCGCCTGCGCCGCGCTCAATTGCCCCTGGCCGCCGTCGATCAGCACGAGGTCGGGCCACAGCCCGCGCTCGCGCTCCGGGTCCTCCTTCAGGGCGCGGCCGAAGCGGCGGTGAAACACTTCACGCATCATCGCATAGTCATCGCCGCCGGCCGGCGCGGGCTCCGCGTGCGACGACGCATCCGCAGCCGGCGCGACGCCGCGGATGGTGAATTTGCGGTAGGCGTTTTTCATCAGCCCGTCGGGGCCGGCGACGATCATCGCGCCGACCGCATGGCGGCCCTGGATGTGGCTGTTGTCGTAGACCTCGACGCGGTTGAGTTGCCGGTCCAAACCAAGCGCCGCGGCGACGCCGTCGAGCAGTTGCCGCTGCGAGGCGCTTTCGGCAAGCCGCCGGCCGAGTGCCTCGCGCGCCGTC